>CAYSRK010000167.1:0-3321 GCA_964433385.1 uncultured Spirochaetales bacterium | reverse complement strand
AGGCGGGCGCAGTTCGTATACTACCAAAGGGGGAAGTCAGCCGATACAACCCCGCTTAACCCCAGAATACTCTTTTCTGCTGATGGTATACTCAGAGATAAACAGTTCTATCGGAAACTGACAGCGCTCTCCCTGCCGATCATGCTGCAGAATCTCCTCGCCTCCTCCCTCTCGTTCATCGACACCCTGATGATCGGGCAGCTCGGGGAGGTTCAGTTAGCCGCTGTCGGCCTCGCAAACCAGATGTTTTTCCTGGTTATCCTGCTCTTCTTCGGAATCAGCAGCGGTTCATCGATCTTTTTCGCCCAGTTCTGGGGCAGCGGCGACCGCAGGAGCATCCACAAGACCCTCGCCCTCGCCCTGATCATCGGCATAACCGGGGCTGGTTTCGTCTCCGCGGCTTCGGTACTCTTTCCTGCCGGAATCATGAGAATATTCACCCCCGATGCCGAAGTAATCGCATCCGGATCTGATTACCTGCGCATAGTAGGGGTCAGCTACCTCTTTACGGCGGTGACCTTCATCTTCTCTTCGGCTCTGCGGAGCACCGGAAGCCCGCGGCTTCCCCTGGCAGTCTCGGCTGTCTCCATGTCCCTCAACGCGCTGTTCAACTACCTGCTGATCTTCGGGAAATTCGGATTCCCCGAGATGGGCGTACAGGGAGCTGCCCTGGCCACCGCCGTCGCACGCGGCATCGAGATGGTTCTGATTGTCCTTCTCTCCTACAGACTCAAAAAACCGATTGCCGCTCCGCTGAAAGACTACTTCCAGTTCGACCGCGCCTTTACCGCGGTCTTTGTGCGCACCGTCACACCGGTCGTCCTTAACGAAGTCGCCTGGTCGCTGGGCATGGTCATGTACAAAATCGTATTTGCCCGGATGGGAACAAGCGTCATCGCCTCAGTGAATGTGACGGAAGCGATTCAGAGTCTGTTCACTGTTATTTTCATCGGTACCGGCAACGGGTTCGCGATCATGATCGGCAATAAAATCGGTGAGAAAGATCCCGTTGAGGCCCACCGTTACGCCGGAGGTTCGCTGATACTCGGCTTTCTGCTCGGTTCCGCAGTGGGACTGGTCATGCTGCTCTTCAGCCCGCTTCTCCCCCTGGCCTTTCAGGTGTCGAGCAGCATCAGGATTATGACCTCCCGTTCTCTTGCTCTTCTCGGCCTGCTGCTGGGGCTGAAAACCTATAACATGCACTCCATCGTGGGTGTTCTGCGCAGCGGCGGGGATACCCGTTTTTCTCTGCTGCTCGAGCTTACCAGCGTCTGGTGCGTGGGGGTGCCCCTCGCTCTCTTCGGGGGACTGGTGCTTGGGATTCCCATCTACTGGCTGTACGTACTTGTGAGCGTTGAAGAGGTCTACAAGCTGCTTATCGGCACCCGCAGAATCCGGTCAGGCAAGTGGCTGAACGACCTTACCTCAGCCGGCCGCTGAGGGGATTGCGCAGTTTCCGGTTGATCTGCCGCGCTTTTATCCCTATATTTTAATCGTGGGCGCTGTCCCGAGGAGGAGCTTTGTGGCGGATATACTGATCCATAACGGTACCATACTGACCGGGTATACCCGTCTCGAAAACAGCTGCGTCCTGATAGAAAACGGGGAAATTGCGGACGTGTTCAGCGAAAAACGGTTTCGGCAGAAGACCTTTCCCCCCGGAACCAGAATATTCAACGCCGGAGGAGCCTACATTACTCCAGGGTTCATCGACACCCATATCCATGGATACGGCGGGTACGGTACCGACGATCGGGACCCTGAATCAATTCTGGCCATGTCGCGCCGTCTTGCCGACTGCGGGGTAACCGGTTTTCTTCCCACCATCTATACTGATGATATCGAGGTCATGATCGATGCGACACAGGCGTGCGTAGCCGCCATCGGGCGCGAGGAGGGAGCGCGCATTCTCGGGATCAACCTTGAGGGCCCCTTCGTTTCACCGAAGCGCTTGGGGGCTCAGAAGGCGAGCGCCGCGAAAGAGGTTAATCTCGATATCATGACCAGGCTTATCAGCGCGGGTAAAGGGCATGTGGTCTGCATGACGGTAGCCCCGGAACTGAAAAACATGCGCGACATCGCCCTTTATGCGGTAAAAAACGGAATCACCCTCCTTGCCGGCCATACCGACGCAACCTATGAGAACATGGTCGAAGGCATGCAGGCCGGGATACTGCACTCCACCCACTTCTTTAACGCGATGAGCAGGCTCCACCATCGCGACCCCGGAGCTGTAGGAGCGATAATGATTCATCCGGAGATGGCATGTGAGATCATCGCCGACGGCCATCATGTCCACCCCGACCTCGTCAAACTTCTGCTGCGGGACAAACCGGTAAGTAAAGTTGTGCTTGTCACGGATGCTCTGAAACCGACCGGGCAGGTTGAGGGACCGTTGTCGGCCAACAAAGAGGAAGTCTACCTCAAGGAGGAACTCTTCTACCGGAAAAAAGATGATGTCATAGCCGGTTCCTCTTTAACCATGCTCCACGGTGTGAAAAATCTCGTTGAATGGGGCATCCCGATTGAGAACGCGGCCCAGATGGCCAGCAGCAACCCGGCAAGAATCTACCGGTTTATCGGACGCGGTTCCCTCGTGCCGGGTTCGATAGCCGACCTGACCGTTTTTGACAGGAACTTCTCCCTCTGCTCCACCATTATCGGCGGGGTTCCGGTGCGCAACCTGCTGCCGGAGGAGAGCTCTGCCTGAAGTTTTTTGATCTTTGTAAACAAGTGAGGTATGTCGCATGAGTGAAGCAGTGAAAGGTCTTGAACCGGCCGCAGTATGGAACTATTTTGCCCAGCTCTCCGCAATTCCGCGTGAATCGGGAAATGAGGAGGCTGTCCGTGATTTTCTCATCGCCTTTGCCCGGGAGCGCGGTCTCTCCTGTGAGAGCGACAAAGCGGGAAACCTGGTGATCCGCAAACCTCCCTCCCCCGGTTGTGAACACGCACCGGCAGTCGTGCTTCAGGGACATATGGATATGGTCTGCGTCAAGACCGAATCCTCCCCCCATGATTTCACGCGTGACCCGATCAGACTTGTGCGCCGGGACAACTGGATGGGGGCTGACGGAACCACCCTCGGGGCGGACAACGGCATAGCGCTTGCCATGGGAATGGCGCTCCTCTCTGATGCGGAAGCAGTGCACGGACCGCTTGAACTGCTGTGCACGACAGCGGAAGAAGTAGGCCTCATCGGCGCCCTCGCGCTCGAGAGTTCTCTCGTCAGGGGCCGCAAGCTTATCAACCTTGATTCGGAGGAGGAGGGGATCTTCATCATCGGCTGCGCCGGGGGCAGTGAGGTGACCGGTCGTCTTA
>CAYSRK010000166.1:0-4326 GCA_964433385.1 uncultured Spirochaetales bacterium | reverse complement strand
TCGGAAACGGCGGTTACGGCGCCTCGAATACCATCACCGGAGAGGAGGTCTTCTACGCCGGCGGCGGCGGCGGCGGGATGCTGCGTGATATCTACCACTACGGAACGTGGTACAGCATAGATTTCGGCGACGGTGGTATAGGCGGCGGAGGGGACGGCGGTGCCGGGCTTGCGGGCAGGCAGATCAACGGCCAACCGCACACCGGAGGCGGCGGCGGAGCCTCCCGCAACGGTCTGGGGCAGACTGAACTCACCTCCGGAGACGGGGGATCGGGTATCGTCATCGTACGGTACAGAACACAGATCGTGATAAGGCAGGCAGAGCAGTGAACCGTCGGAAAGAGAAGTCGGGTATGGGCACATTTCTCGCCGCGCTGCTGATTCTGCTCGGCGTCTGTTCCGGCGCGTATTCCCTGGATGCAGCTGAATCTGGTAATCCAGTGCCATCCATTACCGTTTATGCCGAGGGAAGGGCGGGTCTTTCCGGACTGCGCTTCTACGACGATGCGGGGTTCTATCAGGGCTCAGGTGATGCTGCCGCGAGTTTTTCCTCAGGCTGGATCATTGAGGCGGCCGATTCGGCCTTTGAAATTACAGCCTGGGATGAGCAGCTGAGAATTCGGGGAGTTCCCGGCACCGCAGCCGCTGTGAGCCTCTTGGAAAACGGTACCGTGGAGCTGCAGCTCTACAGCGGAACGGTACGGGCGGCTTCGGCGGAGGAATCTGTCCCTATCCTGATCCGAACTCCCGATGCGCTGTATGAGGTCCGCCATGCTGATATCATAATCTCCCGCACAGAAGCGGGCGAGGAGTCAGTTGCTCTCTCAGGGAGAGCCGCAGCGGCGGGAGCAGAGGGGGCGGTCCGCTTTCTTTCCGGTGAACGTTCCGAACTGGCAGCGAGAAGCGCCACAGACCTCAGGTACCTCGATTTTCCTCAGCAGCCTGAAGATGCGAGGATCCCTGAACCTCCCGCAGTAGTCGATGCGTCGTCGGATTCTCCGGTCCTGACCTTCGAGTACGGCACGGGGATTACCGGAAGCTGGCAGGATGAGATAGCCTACGGCCTGATCAAGATACAGCCGGGGATTCGCGGAGCCTACGGCGAATTCTCAGCTGATATCGAACTGCTGCGGGACAGCTCATTCACCCGCTCCTTCGGTTCCGGCTTAAGCGGGTTTCCTGCCCTTATGGACATAACCCTGAGCATGTTCTCCCTGGTGCAGCATGCCGAACTCGCCGTTCCAGCAGGAATCAGCCTTTCGGCCGGGTCAGATGAGCCCTATACTCTCGCTGAGGGACTCTTTATCAGCTCGCTTGATCCTGCGACCGACTCCCCGCTGCAGACAAGGACCCCGTTTACCCTTACGGTACCGCTCGGAGCAGGTACAGCGGAGCTGTTTATCGATGACCTCAACTATCCGCTGATAACCGCGGTGCGCAGTTCCTTTGATTCCCTCCGGTTTGAGAAACTCCGGCTCGGGTTCAGCCTTACCGCTGATATAGGAGCCCACCCCACCTATGCCTACCCGTATACTGCTGGCGGGACTGTCTCCGGACCGGGGGATCTTGCCGGGCGCCTGCTTCTGATTCCGGCGGCTGACGCCCGGCTGCCGCTGTATGAGCGCGGTCTGCTCAAGGTGGACGCATTTGCCGGGGCGGGAATACTGCTGCAGACCGATAAGGAGGGAGGCTTCCTTTCCCTGCCCCTCATCTCGACCCATGAACAAGGTTCAGGCACCAGTTTTCCCTATGCCGCCGGAGCCGGAGCGGCAGTGCGTACGCATCTCTTCTCCTTCAGGGCATCGGCCGTCTCAGCCGGCGGGGGACTCGAGCCGGGATTCATGGGGGGCTCCTATTACATGAGGCGCGACCGCATGCGGGAGAGCCTCCTTGACTCTGGTTCAGATCCCGGAGCCCTTTTCATTTCACTGGAAGCCGGATACCAGGGAGAGCGCTGGGAGGCTGAGCTCAGCAGCAGCACTCCCCTGAGCGCACCGGCAGAGACCCGCTTGGGCTTGCGGCTGGATTACCGTACGTCGACAATCAGTTTCAGCACCCGTGCCTCCGGTACAGCGGAAGATTTCTTCACACTCAATACCGCGTGGAGGACCGAAGCGGGCATCAAGGCCGGTCCCGCTGAACTGACCGGAGAACTCTCCGTTCACTCAGGCAGCATCCAGGGGTATGCTCTCAAGTCTTCTATCGGGCTGCTTCCGTCCCTTGCCGCCTCACAGGGCGCTATTGGAGCACTGCCGGAGCTATCCGTCTCCCAGGGCATCATCGGTGACCTGGCCGGCGGGGTAGTCTACGCCGCAGCAGGTCTTTCCCAGCGGCTGAGCACCGAGCGGGTCAGCGCGGCAGCATCGCTCAAGCTGATCTACGACGGCAATCCCCTCTACAGGAGCCACTGGTACGCATCCCGCGGGAACGATCCCTTGAGTTTCGGCAGCGGTTTTTCCGATACCGGCCTCGTGCTGCTCGATTCCCTGTTTGATCTCCTGCAGCTCGTTGATGAGATTTCAGTCAGGGATCGGGAAGGAGAGGTGTTTCTCGAAGTCGGAACCTTGAAAGACTTCACTCTAGGAGAGGGGGGAGTGATTGACCATCTGAACCCTTCTCAGGGCACTCCTCTGATACACCGGGTGCCGCTGCGCCTGCAGTTCAAGGGAGCGGTGAGTACGGAGGTGTTCATCGATGATATCACCTATCCTGCGGTCACTGCCTTCAGGACGGCGTTCGGGGAAGACTATCAGGCAGGTGTCGGGGTGACAGCAGAACTGGGGCGATTCACTGCATCATCATATCCGCTCGGCGATACAGCCGAGCGCCTGACTGATCTTCTCAGAGAGGTGCTGGTAAGGCCTGAGGCTGATCTGCGGATTCCGCTAGCACGAGGGCAGCTGCTGGACCTGGACCTCATTTCTGCCGTTGCCCTTCTCACGGCTGTTGATGAGCAAGGCAGCTTTGATACTTCCTACATCCGGACAGCAGCGGAAGGGTTTACCAACTTCACGATCAAAGCCGGTGTATCGGGCAGGGCAGAGCGGTTCTCCGCATCGCTGGGCGGTTCCCTTTCACGCGGCAGTGCTTTCCCCGGGCAGATAGGACGTGCCTACTACGCATTTCGTGATACACAGATACAGCAGGTCCTTGGTGAGCATGACCCGCAGAGTTCGGCATCCGCAGTCCACGGGGAGCTGGAATATCGTGCGGAGGTCGGTACCATCGGAATAGACTGGGACATTCCCTTTAGCGCTTGGGCCCCTCTGCGGGCAGGGGTGAGCGGAACCGTCCGCTGGAAAGGTCTGCAGGCAGGCGTCTCCGGTTACCTTGAGCGGGTGACCGCTTCTTCAGGTGTTACGGCGCTGCACTACGGTTACCAGGCGGAAGGGACGTTCAGGGAGGGCGGAGTGCTCCTCTCCCTTATCCTCAGCGGGCAGGATGCGCCGCTTGACAGGTTCTCGATCACGCTTGCAATTCCCCTGCTCTAGCAGGAAACGGGGGTATGCCGTGACAGGAAAAACTGTACCGAAAAGGAGCTGCTGAAATGAAGCGTGAATGCTGCGGTGCCTTATCACCGCTTCCGGTCATAATTACCGTACTGTTCTTATGCAGTGCGGCTCTCCTGTCAGGCGGTTCAGTCGGGGAAGAGTATCGGTTCTTCAGTGATAGAGGCGGTTCCCGGGACCCGCAGGAACTGCTTGAGGCGGTCATCCTTCTCGATATCAGAATTGATGAGGCGCAGCGGGAGTGGGCAGAGGAGACAGAGGCGGAGCAGGCCAGGTTTCAGGCCGCCCTGGGTGAGCTCAGTGAGGAATTGCCGCTGTTCTGGGAGACCGACGAGGAGTTTTCCCGGCGGATTGATGAGCGTCGCAGGGAACTGGAATCAGACCATAAGCTGCGCCTGCAGGCGATTGACAGCCGCTGGGAATACCGTACAGGGGTGATTCAGGCCTTCTACCGCTATTACCGTGAGACAGCCTTCAGCAGGCTCCTGGAGCTGGCGCCGCCTGTACAGCCGGAGCTTTCTGATGCTGAAGATGTCGTTTATCTGCGCAATGAGCGCACATGGGAGTTCTCCCTTACCGGCAGTAATCCGTATCTTCCATTTTCTGCAGCACCAGCCGCCCTCGTCTATGATCCGCAGCGAGACGTCCTGCCCGATGAGATTTTGTCCGGCAGAGATGCGTTCCTGCAGGATGCCTGGCGATTTGAAGGTGAGTGGGACCTGCAGGTGCTCCCGGAAGCCGGGACAGTGCGCACCCGGCTTCTGTCCGTGAAGGCATACAATGAGCTTTCCGGGACCTTCTATGATCTGAAGCTTCCG
>CAYSRK010000165.1:0-4997 GCA_964433385.1 uncultured Spirochaetales bacterium | reverse complement strand
AATTCAGGATGGTCCCGCGTCTCATCAAGGAAGTCCCGGAGACCTGCCCCCCTCCTGACGTTGCCGAGCTGAAAAAGCCGGGCAAGGTCGGGAGTGAGGTGAAGCAGGTCTGCCTGCAGGGAGTAGAGGCTCTGGCGGAACCGCTTTCGCCGGCGCTGGATGCTGGGACGGAAGAGGTTTTCCAGATAGAGCCCCTGTTCATCCATATGGTGCAGGGATATCGTATAGTTCATCAGGTTCCGGATATCCTGCTCCTCATGTGCCAGCTCCGTTATGTGAGCCAGAGACTCCCTGTGACCGATTCTGCCGAGTGATTTTGCCGCAGATGCCCGTACTCTCGCTGAATCGCTGTCAAGCAGGGAGAGCAGCAGCGTCTCAGTCTCCTTCGACCGGTAGGATCCGAGGGCGAATATCGCCTCATTCTGCGTATACGAGTCGAATTCGGCCGCCTCCTCAAGGAGGAGGGGAAGCAGGGAAGCACGGGGGTAGTAGAAGAGAGCTCTGATCATCTCAGCCTTTTCTGAGGAAAATGGTGAGAGCAGCATCCGGCGGATCTCGCCGGTGGCGAGATTGTTGCGATTGCTCCCGATGGAGAGCAGAACTGTCTGCTTGCGGACCGGGTCCTCTATCCGCTGCAGCTTGCTGATGCTCATGAAAGCCCGCAGACCGTCAATGGAGAGCAGGAGCGCCGCTGCGTCCCGCTCGCCCATGCTCTCTTTCTCCTCAACCTTGAGGGCGAAGATGACGATAGCCAGGCTCAGCAGGGCTGCGAGGAGAAAGGTCCACGAGTAGCCGTTGAGCAGAATCCCGCCGTTATCGGGTCCGAAGTCAATGAGCTTTCCTCCGAGGATACCGAGCGCCAGTGAAACCAGAGCGGTGACAAAGTCAACCATGGCATTGAAACCGATACGGTCATCGTCCGGCATGGTCCGGATGATAAGCTTTCCCACCAGCATCCGGGAAACGCTTACGGTGAACATCAGTAGAAAACCGGGAATAAAGTAGAAGAACTTCCCCATCGTCTCCGGAATGATGACCCAGACAGCCGTCAGGCCGAAGGTGAATAGCGAACTGATAACGATCAGCGGTCTGCTGCCGATTCTGTCGGAGAAGGTCCGCACGAAGAGGGCGGCGAGTATGGTGGCAAGGGTGATTCCCATGGAGAAGAGAAAGACAACGCTTGTGGAAAAAAAGAGGCGGTTGCGGACGAACGGGATTGCAAGATTCGAGAGAACCAGCACCGCTATGCTCAGCCAGTGGAGAAACAGCACCCTGCGCAGGTTCCTGTCCCGGGCAGCAGTACGGAACTGGACAAGAACACCCTGCCCCTTGTGGTACTCTACTGTTTCGCGGCAGGGAATCCTGCGGAGGCTCAGCCCGGCAGCTGTGTTGGTTATGACTCCCAGCAGCTGCAGCAGGAGTATGCCTATGACTCCGGAGAATTGTTCAAAAGCGGTAACGATAAAACTGATGGTTTTGGAGACGATCGAAGAGGTCTGGAAAGCGAAGTCAGACCTCCCCACGACCGTTCCCTGATTGGTGTTCGTCGATATCATCCGCATCAACGGCCGGAACATGACGACACCGACCGTCCGGATGGCGGCGAAGGCGGTATAGATTGAGAGGATCAGGTAGACTCCCGCAGTATCATTGAGGAAAAAGAGCGCTGCGTAGCCGATACAGACAAGACCGCGCATCGTCCAGGACCATGCAAGCACGGATACAATATTTTTCCCCTGAAACAGACGCGGTATGAGCGGAAGGAAAATCCCCGAGAGGAAAACGGCTGATGAGATGTAGCCGAGCTGCACGTTCGAAGCGCCGTACATGATGGCCAGCAGATATATGGTGGTATCGCCGAGAAAGTTGAACCCCATGCCGTTGAAACTCTGGAACCGGACAAGCCCCTTTACCCCGCGGAGCTTCTCCTCATCGGAGAGAAAACGAGTCTTTTCCATGTACGTAACTGTAGTCCCGGAGAATAATCTTTACAAGAGCTGAAGCGGAAAAAAGAGCTCCTGAGAGAGGAAGTTACAAGCCCAGCTGATCCCGGGTTCCAACCACACGTGATATTAGACCGTATTCCACAGCCTCTCCGGCATCAAGCCAGCAGTCCCGATCCGTATCCCGCTCAACCTGTTCCAGCGGGCGGCCGGTCTCATCGCTAATGAGTCTGTTGATCTTCGTCCGCAGCTTCTCTATCTGCCGGGCATGAATCTCAATCTCGGTCGCCACCCCGCGGATTCCGCTCAGCGGCTGGTGGATCAGGTAGTTTGAGTTAGGCAGCCCGATCCGCTGCTCCCTGGGTGCGGCGAGGAGTATCAGGGCCCCGGCGCTTGCAACCAGCCCGACCCCGATGGTGTAGACGGGCGGTTTCACGAACCGGATCATGTCAAAGACAGCAAAGCCGGCATCGGCGTCCCCGCCGGGAGAATTGATCATCACCTTGATCGGCGCATCGCTTTCGGCCTCAAGCAGCAGCAGCTGCTTGATGACCGCCTCCGACATCTCCTTGTCTATTTCACCGGATATCATGACGGAACGGGTCTCCAGCATCTTCTTCGCCAGCAGCTCCTGCTCAGGCACTCCCGAACCTTTTGCATCCTTCTCAGCGGTCATCTTCATCAGTAAAGCTCCCCGGGCTTCAGTCTGCCCCGATTAATGTGGTAGAGCCCTCCCGGCAGACCCGGTCGGGCTTCTCAAGCTAAAGTATACTTAGCCCGGCTAAAAAAGGCAATTACATCGGCCTGCCCGCAGGCTATGCACAGTGAGCAACAGCGGATAGAATGAGGCATGAGCACATGCGCTGTCGTATCAATTATCGGGCGTCCGTCATCGGGCAAGTCAACGCTGCTGAACACCATCTGCGGCCGCAAGGTCTCGATTACCGCCCCCTCACCTCAGACCACCAGAAACACCATCCGGGGCATCCGCACCGAAGAGACCGGCCAGCTGATATTCACCGATACCCCCGGCTACCACATCTCACCGGCCCGTTACAACGAGAAGATGAAGGACCTTTCGGTCTCCTCGATCGGTGAGAGCGACCTCATCCTCTATGTGGTCGATACCTCCCGGCTGCCGGGAGAGGAGGAGTTTGCGATTGCCCGTCTCCTGCATTCCAGCGGAAGGCCAGTCGTCGCTGCCCTGAACAAAGCGGACCTGCCCCGCTCCCGACCTGATACCGCCCGACAGCAGCTTGCTTCCCTGCTTCCTCAGGCCCGTTTCATCGTCGTTTCAGCGCTTTCTGGTTCCGGCGTGAACGATCTCGTCTCGCTGCTGTTCTCCCTGGCACCCGAGGGCGACCCGCTTTATCCTGAGGAGTTCTATACTGACCAGCCGCCGGAATTCAGGATTGCGGAACTTATCAGGGAACATGCAGTCAACCGGGTCCGGGAGGAGCTGCCGCACGCCATATTTGTCGAGATAGCCGACCTTGAACTGGACGAACAGACCGATACTCTCTGGATCCGCGCCTTTGTGAATGTCGAGCGCGAATCCCAGAAAGGTATGGTCGTCGGGAAGGGGGGAGTCGGCATCAAGGCCATCCGAGAGGGAGCACGACGGGATATCGCAAAACTCTTTCCCTACCGGATACACCTCGACCTGCGGGTAAAGACCCGCGAGAAGTGGCGAACTCAGGAGCAGATGCTGAAAAAGCTCATCTACTGATCGGCGGCCCTCTGCCTGAGGATGGGGACTATTTTCTCTCTGCCGCAGGTAAAGATAAATCCCGCCAGTCGGGGTCCCTTCTCCTTCCCGATCAGGATCCGGTAGACGGCGCTGAAGAACTCCGCCGGTTCGCAGCCATGTCTGCCGGCTATCGTGTAGATCTCTTCGGCGAGTCCCTTTTCGTCAAACGTATCAAGCCGGTCGACAGCATCCGAGAGATCCAGAACGGCAGCCCTCATCTGCTCGGAGAGATCAGAAACAGGTCCGGCATCCCGCTGCAGCGTGAAGGTAAAATCATCGGGAGCGTAGTTTGTTATCCAGTTCCAGGCACACCGGCATTTGGTCCTGAGCTTCGGTTTCTGATCTTCGCGCACATCGGCGAGCACTTCGATGACCGCCTCGACATCCCCATCGTTCGCCTGGAGCAGGTTGCACAGATGGCGCAGGGGTATCTGGTAGGGTATGCGCTGCTCCGGCTGCTCCACTTGAGACAGCTCGTAGTTCCTCACCTCTTTAGCGCGCTTTCTCTCATTGACCTGCTGGGCTCCGTAGAAGATCCGTTCACAGCGATCATAATCTTCATATATCTTCAGCACATCCAGGTCAAAGGAGATGGCAAATTCAGAATTGGGCCGGGTACCGACAAACAGGTACCGGACAATTTCCGGGGTATAGATCTGCAGCACATCATCAAGGCTCACCACTTCGCCCGAGGAGGAGGAGATCTTCCCGCCTCTGCCCTTGATCCGCACAAAATCGTACTGAAACGTCACCGGCGGGGTGCCTCCGAAAACCTTGACGGTATGTTTGGCAGTATCAAATGATCCGCCTTCGGAGTGGTGGTCCTTACCGGCCGGCTCGAAATCGACGCCCTCCCGGGCCCAGCGCATCGGCCAGTCTATCCTCCAGAGCAGTTTGACCGCCGGGGTCGTGCGCAGGTCTACCGTCTCCTCCCGCTCTGTCTCATCGCAGCGGTAGGTCAGCCGCCACGCTCCGTCCCAGCTGAGAACTGTCGTCGTATCCCGCCCAGTAAAGCTGCTGAAGACCGATACCGGCCACCAGTCCTCACTCAACGGGGCCGTTCGGTGGGCATTGAGGATCGTTCTAAGCTCCTCCCGATGTTCAAGCGCAGTCCTGATACCCTCAGCGTATTCACTCGAGCGGTACTTCCGGGCCTGGTACAGGTATTCCGGATGGATGCCGACCAGCGGGAGCAGTGCCTCTACGGCTTTCTCGTTCCTTTCAGCGTAGCTGCCGTACTCTCCGGCGGTATCGGGAACAAGGGTGATGGGCATACGCAGGTAGGTTTCCAGCAGCTCAGGCTT
>CAYSRK010000164.1:0-12234 GCA_964433385.1 uncultured Spirochaetales bacterium | reverse complement strand
GGCACAACCCGGGTTACAGCGGAAGCGTCTTGTTCTTCAGCCATCGCCGCGGTTCCTCATCAAGCAGCCGGCAGAGTTCATCGTATACCCGAGCATGATACGTGTCGACCTGCACCTGCTCTACCGTGCTAAGCAGGCTGATATCGATAAGTCTGCGCTCGTACGGACACAGAGTCAGGTCATCCAAAGCCAGAAACTCCCCAAACACTCCGCCCTCAGGTGCGCGTTCCAGAGATCTGACTGCCGTCAGGTTCTCAATTCTGACTCCATGAAACCCTTCACGGTAGACCCCGGGTTCATTCGAGAACACCATTCCCGGAACAAGCGCAACATCAATCGGCCGCTTGCTCAGCGAGTGCGGCCCCTCATGGACATTGAGCATAAACCCGATACCGTGGCCGGTTCCGTGGCCGTAATCCATCCCATGCTCCCACAGCACCGACCTGGCAACAGCATCCAGCTGGTACCCCCGCGTTCCTGCCGGAAAGATCTGGCGCCCGAGGGCGAGATGGCTCTTGAGAACCAGGGTATAGTCCCTCCGCTGGGCGGCGCTTGGCGTGCCGATGCATAATGTCCGCGTGATATCAGTGGTACCGCCCCAGTACTGCCCCCCGCTGTCAAGAACCAGCAGCCCGTCGCCGCAAAGGGAGGCACATGCTCCCTCCTTCGCAGCATAGTGACAGATGGCGCCGTTCTCTCCGAAGGCTGCAATGGTCCGGAAGCTCTCATGAATAAAAGCAGGTCTGCTTCGCCGAAACTCCCTCAGCTTATCGGCAATCCCGACCTCGTCAGGAAGCGAGTTATCGGCCTGCTTCTCAAACCAGCAGAGAAACTCCGCCATAGCCGCACCGTCAAAGCGGTGAATCTCCCGCATCCCCGCAAGCTCACGGCTGTTCTTTACTGCTTTGAGCAGGGTTGTCGGGTTATCCGCCTCGGTCACCGCCGCATGCCTCTCAAGCCGCCCAAAGAGCTTCATGCTTGTCTTTTCTGGAGAAAGCAGGAGCTGTGCCCCGGGAGGTATGCGTGCCGCTGCCCCCTCGGCAGCCTCCTCGTAGGGCAGCACCTCCACTTCAGGGGCAAGGCGGTCGATACAGTCGTTTCCCAGTTTCTCCCGGCTGCAGAAAAGGACGGCCTTATCGGGAGTTATCAGCAGATAGGCTGTGAAAAGCGGGTTGTAGGGGACATCACTCCCCCGCAGGTTCAGCGTCCAGGCAATGTCATCAAGAGCGGAGATCATCAGATACCCGCACCGATACTCCTGTTCGAGCGTGCTGCGGACCCTCTCCAGCCGCTCCTTACGGGACTCTCCGGTGAATCTCTCCGGAACCTCCCACACCGCATCCCGGGAGAGGGGCGGACGATCGTTCCAAATCGGTTTGGTGAGATCCTCACACACCTGCAGCTCCAGCCCCCGCTGCTTCAGCTGCTGTCTTAGGCGTCGATACAGTTCAACACTGCACTCCTCAGCCGATACAGCCGCCCGAGCTCCCGCGGGCAGCTCCCGGGCCAGCCACTCTGCCGGGGACGGAACTCCCGGTTCGTCGGCCCGGAACAGGGTAATCTCCCGGGAATCGAGCTCCCGCTCGGCCTGAATATAGTAGCGGAAATCGGTCCATAGACCGGCTTTTTCAGAGGTCACGACAACCATTCCGGCTGAACCGGTAAAGCCGGTGACCCACTCCCTCACGTGCCAGTGCTGCGGGGTAATTTCACTCTGATGGGGATCGCTGCCCGTAATTATGCAGGCATCGATCTTTCGGGCAGCCATCTGCCGGCGCAGCAGCTGCACATGTGACTCCTGATTCATCCTCGCGCTCCCCTGCGGATCATCATATAAGGGATGCCCGCCCTACCGTGATGCCGTTCTCCTCGTAAATGAGGGCTGAATTGTTGTTTATCATGCAGACCTTCGTCCCTTCAGGAAGCCGTACGATCACATCCCCGGCGTGGAGAGTCCCTTCGCGGAAGGTTATCATGAGTTCGTCATCCTCTTTGAATATCTGATCAATTTCACTTCCCGGGAAGAGCCTTCCCGTCGTTCCCACAGCCTTCCAGCTCTCAGCGGGAACCTTGACCCAGCAGTGAGCTTCTATACCTTTGACCTTCTGCTCCCTGCCCCCGCATACGATGCCGAACTCCTCGCTGTACCAGGCAGTCCCCTCTCCGCCCCCGAGAATATACCTTCCGCTTTTACCGGAGAGGTTGATAACTGCAGAATACCCGGTTTCACGGATCGTGAAATCGACAACGTAGAGACCGTCGCTGTTTTTCACCGAGCGGATGGTCTTCCTCACCAGGGGAAATGCCGAACAGTAGCGCTGCAGCTGTGAATCGGTATACTCTTCCGGATTATCCGAGGTGAAGACGAGGGAGCCGAAGAGGTTGTTGACGAAGAAAAGCACCTGCTTCTGGGCTGAGGTGAGCCGGGTCCGGCTCTCCCGCAGCACGATCACATCGGGGTCATTGTGAAAGAACCTGCCGTTGAGCTGCCGTCTTCCGATCGTGCTCGCCAGGGAGTTCGCAGTGGAGACCCGTTCAGGGAAGTGCATCGCTTTCAGGTGCCGGTCCTCCCAGACAGGCGCGATATCACTGCCTACACGGCAGTAGTGTACGGTGCCGAAGGCGCTGCCGAGCGGCACTCCGCAGCCCAGGAGCAGCCTGTCTCCCGTCAGTTCGCGCAGGAAGGCAAGGGCATCGTGCATGATTCTGCCCCGAGAGCGGCCGCCGCGCGGCTCAAGCGCCGCAGTATAGAGAAAATCGGCCTTTATCATCTGAAATCCCCAAACCTGCACGATCGTATGAAAGACGCGTCTGAGGTACTCCCGAACCTCAGGATGGTAGATATCGAGGCCGTAAAATGCCCCGCCCCAGTGTAAAGGACTGGTTCCGGCTTTAACCGGTCCGTGCTCATTCCTGATAATCCAGTCGGCATGATCCCGACAGAGCTGTGAGGACTCCTCTGCGGTAAAGGGGGCTATCCAGAGCCCCGGGGTATACCCCTCTCTGCGGATCGCCCGGGCCGTATCGGCCATTCCCTCCGGAAAGGTGTCCCTGATTGAGAGCCAGTCACCTACGGCAGTCTGCCAGCCGTCATCAATCTGAAACAGCTGCAGCGGTATCCCCCGCTGGGAGAAGGCCTTGAGGTTCTTATCGATAACCGCCCGGGAGATGTTTCTGTAGTGGCTGTACCAGCTCGTCCACCCGAGCACCGGCTCCGCCGGCCTCGCCTTTACGCCGGTCTCCCGGTGCCAGCTGTCAAACATCTGCTCGTCCTCACCCGTGCCGAGGAAAAATGAAAGGACCATCTCCTGCAGATCAAGCCGTTCCTTGAAACACTCCTTTTCAACCGTGACCGTTACTCGGTCATCCCGGGATGTATCAATCCGAACGATCGTGTACCCGCCGCTCTCATCCAGCGATCCGACGAGGGTTATCAGATTGTCGGGGTGCCGGACATAACCGTAGGTGTATCCGCTGAAGATGCCGGGTTTCCCGGCGTATGGATTGAAGGTCTGCCCCCCGAACTGTCTGAGCTGGTACTTGTTCACCCAGTGAGCGTAGAGGCGGCTGAAGGGTTTCTGGGCTGCGGAAGCGGGCAGCTCACAGCTCTCGGTCCATGACTGGAATCCATTGAGAAAGCAGCTCTTCGCCGTGACCGGGAGGGTGAAGGTGACGTGAAACTGTTCCAAGTCGAGCCGGCTGCGTCGGTCCGGGATTACCCTGATCCGATAGCTTACCCCAGTCGGCAGTTCCTGTTTGTCGGCTTCAATTCTGCCGTACGGGATCGATGAGGGCTGCCCCACCGTGAAACTTTTGCGGTAGGGAACTTCCTCCACGCGGTAGCTGAGTTTTCCCTGAAGTTTCACTACCTCATCCACGCCTTATTTCCTTTCAGGCTGCCGCCTGCCGGGGCGTTCGCCGCCCGAACTTTTCGTGCTCTTCTGCGGCTGAGGCCTGCCGGTCTTTTTCCCCGGGGCCGGCTTCCTGCGGGAGTATGCCTTCGTTACGAAAAAGAGCAGTACGCCTCCGAGAAGCATAAGCAGACTCAGAAGCTGCCCCATGGAAAAATTCCAGGGGGAGAGAAAGAGGGCTGTCGGTTCGGATTCCCGGCCGAGAGCGAGGATAAATCCCAGCTCATAGTCGGGCTCCCGCAGGTATTCAATGAGAAACCGGGCAGCGCTGTAGCCGATCAAATAGAAGCTGATGATATACCCGTGAAAGGTTTTACGCCTTCTGATGATAAACCAGAGAATGAGCCAGAGCACAACCCCCTCGAGGAGCGCTTCGTAGAGCTGGGAGGGATGGCGCGGAAGATTGACTGCGGCAAGCCCCTCGATCGGCATGCCGATCTCGGCTGCAGTTTCCTGCACCCAGGGCAGCGCGGTTGAGAAGCGCGGCGCATAGGGAAAGACTATGCCCCACGGTTTCGTCGTGACCCTTCCCCACAGTTCTCCGTTGATGAAGTTCCCCAGCCTGCCGAATGTATAGCCTAGGGGGATGCCCGCGGTAACCATGTCGGCTATCTGGAGAAAGTTGAGCCGGTTCTTCCGGCAGAAGAGGTAGCCGCCGACAACCGCGCCGATTACCCCGCCATGGTAGCTCATCCCCTGCAGTCCCACAAACTGTCCGTTTCTGAAGGGCCAGAAGATCAGCCACGGCCTGCGCAGATAGTAACCGGAGGGGTCGTATACCAGAGCGGCGAACACGCGGGCTCCGATAAGCAGGCCGAATATGGTCCAGAGGAACAGCGAGGCTGTGTCATCGCGGGAAAGGGAGAGCTTTGCCGGCTTGATCTGACGGATGAAGAGCAGATAGGTCAGGCCGAAGGCGAGGATATACATCAGTCCGTACCAGCGCAGCGGCAGGCCGGGGATGATCTCGGGTGTCAGCCATGCGGGAAAATCACTGTAAAGCAGCATCATGAACAATCCTTGCGTACCGCCGGGTTGGGGGCGCTGAGTGGGCCGCTATGCCGAACGGACAGCTTTCTCGACGTGAGGGGAAAACCTGCAGCGGCTCATTGCAGTCAGGGGCTCGGTTCCTTCGGAAAATTGTACGCGCGTAACTGGTTGTGGTCAATAGGGGGGTAATGTAGTATATTCCCTATATGAAAAATCACACTATCAGGCTAAGCAGGATACTGACAATTACTGCCGCGCTCCTTTTTCTTGCCGTATCGGCAGTCTCGGCGGGAGCGTGGTCACCGCTGGACCCTATCGCTGATGCGGAGGGACAGGATGAAATCGCCCGGACTCTGCAGGACATAGAAGCCCTCTACCGTTTTATTGAGTCGGTCTACCTTTACGACATCGACCATAAAGCTGTGTATGACAGTCTGGCTAAAGGACTCTTTTCGGCTCTCGCAGACCCCTACTCCGAATATATCACGGCCGAGGAATCACAGGACATTGAGGATATGACCCGGGGAGTCTACGGCGGCATCGGCGCCTATATCTCAAAGCCGAACCCTTCGCTTATCGACTACGATGATCCCGAGTCCTTTATGGTCAAGATTGTCGCTCCGTTTCTCGGCTCTCCGGCCTACAAATCCGGCCTGCACGCCGGAGACCTGATATCGGAGATCGACGGAAAGAAGGTGGACGAGTACACGGTGCAGGAGTCAGCCGCCAACCTCCGGGGAGAGCCGGGTACTGTAGTGAAGCTGAAGGTGCATCGCGGCAGTTCGGTTTTCACCATTGAGGTGGAACGTGCCATTGTTGAGGTGCCCACGGTCAGGCATGAGATGATCGGCAGCATCGGCTATATGCAGATTCTGGAGTTCACCCCCGTCACCGCTGGAAAGGTTCGTGAGGCAATTGAGGATTTTTCTGCTGCCGGGTACACCGGGATCATCATGGACCTCAGGAGCAATCCCGGAGGGAGCGTGGATGCGGCCGTCCAGATTGCCGACCTCTTTCTCTCTTCAAGCACGGTGCTCCTGATGGAGTCGGGCCCCGATAAGAAAGAGTCTGAATACCGGACCCGCAGCGGGGTAACTGTCGACCCGAACATTCCTCTGGTGATCATGACCAACAGCGGAACCGCATCGAGCTCAGAAATACTCGCCGGCGCGCTGAAAGATAACGGGCGGACAGCGGCCGTCATCGGGGGGACAACCTTTGGTAAGGGACTCGTGCAGAACGTCTACCCCTTTAACGACGACGACTACTTCACAATCACCTCTGCCCAGTACTTCACCCCCTCAGGAAACAACATTCACGAAGTCGGCATCGTTCCCGATATTGAGGTACTGGAGCCCGAACTGACTGATGAAGAGCTCGAGTCCTTCTCCCGCCTGCAGGAAGAGCACCGTATCCGGGATTTTGTTGACGAGCATTCGGATTTTCAGGATGAGGAGGTGGATGCGTTTGTCAAAGAGCTGCAGGAAGAGGGATTTGCCCTGGACAGGCTTCTGCTGCGCAAGCTCATCCGCAACGAGTTTGAAGCGGACATGGACTTCCCGCCGATCTACGACCTCGAATACGATACAGCCCTCGTCCGGGCGCTCGAATTCATTCGGGGCGGGGAGGAATCCGATGATTAAACGAATCTCGGTCCGCACGAACGCCCGCTCCGAGTTTGTCGATATAACTGCAGAAACAGCAGCCTTCATCCGGGAGTCCGGGGTGCAGGAGGGCTCATGCCTCGTCTACTGTCCCCACACTACCTGCGGGATCACGGTGAACGAGAATGCCGACCCGGATGTGAGCGCAGACATCATCAGGGAACTCGATTCCGTGGTTCCCTGGAACCATGGCTACCGCCACAGCGAAGGAAACTCAGCTGCCCATATCAAGGCGAGCCTGACAGGCTCAAGCGCTCTGATTCCGATTGATCGGGGAGAACTGCTGCTCGGTATCTGGCAGGCTCTCTACCTCTGCGAGTTTGACGGTCCCCGTACCCGGACCGTCGTCCTGCAGGTCCGCTGAGGCCCAGCTGCCATGCGCCGCTTTCTTCTCCCCCCCGATTTTACCGGAGGCAGAACCTGCACCCTCGGAGCTAAGGACTCTCATTATCTTATTCGGGTACTGCGGCTCGGACCGGGTGCGCTTGTCCCCGGCCGCGACAGGTCGGGAAGGATGTGGGACCTCATCATTGCCGAGGCTGACCCCAAGGCAGCGGTCCTCTCCTGCACCCCCTCAGGGGACCCGGTTACCGAACGGAGTTCCGTATCCTCCCCTGCCCCAGAGGGAAAACCTCCGGCGGTACCGCTTCATCTCTTTCAGTCCCTCTGCAAGGGGAAGAAGATGGACAGTATTATCCGGCAGGCGACTGAAGTCGGTGCGGTGGCGGTAACTCCGATAACAACCCGCTTTACCATAGCCGGACATGGCAGGCAGGGCATCCCGGAGGGAAAGTCCGGTCGCTGGCAGACTATTGTCAGGGAGGCAATACAGCAGAGCGGATCCCCCGTGGTAACCAGGATTGAAGAACCCCTCCCCTTTTCCCGGATGCTTGAAGAGGTGCGGGGTATGTTCGGGATCTGCTTTCACCACGAGCGGCTTTCACACACAGGCCTCGGCAGCCTGACAGCTGAATACCTGCACACCTGCCGGGAGCAGGGAAAGATTCTCACCCTGGCTCTCATCATCGGTCCTGAGGGCGGATTCGCCCCGGAGGAGGTCGATGCGATGCGCTCAGCCGGCATCCGCCCCGTCTTTCTCGAGACAAATATCCTCAGGGCTGAAACAGCCGCGCTCTACGCGCTCGCCGCTGTTCAGACCCTTGCAGCCCACCAGTTCCTAGAGAATCCCGACTGCATCCAGTGAGTAGAGCGTCTTATAGACAGTATCGGTCACTCTGGCCAGGCTCTCGAGAAAAGCTGAGGAAGCTGGAAGCGTGAGCCGTTTGACCGCGATCACCGCATCCCCCTGCTCAAGAGACTGCTGTTCAATACTGCTCCAGCCGAAGAAGAGGTTGTCCTCGGTCACGACGGTTCCGTTATGCTTGATAATTGAGAGCGAGTAGTCCCGGGAACGTAGGCCGCCGAGCTGAAAGAGGTAGTCCCGGACTGTCTTACCCTGAACCCACGGCAGGGCGGCAGCAGTTCCGATATCGCCGAATATCGTGACGGTCATCGGCTTCTCCGGAATAAAGATGGTGTCGCCCTCCTGAACCCTGATATTATCCTCATTGCGCATCAGCAGCTCAAGCGAGGCCGGAAGGGTAAGGATAATCCGCCCCAGGCTATCACCCAGCTTCTCCTCCGCCTCTTCCAGCATGGCCCGCTGGGATGTAATCTGGGACTGCAGCGCTGTCCTGGCATCACTGGAGATATCCTGGTAGGTGAGCGCTCCCTCAAGCTGCGCAAGGCTCTCCTGCGTCTTCTTCAGCGAGAGGCGAAACTGTTCCAACTGCTGCTCCCGCACCGCTATCCGGTGGACCTCAGCCCCCTGCGGATAGGCCTTTTCTGTATACCCGCCGGCAAGCATGATCATATCGTACATCGTCGCTTCCTCGTAGAGCGGATAGACGCCGGGTTTTGCCACCTGCCCGAGCACCTGCACCCCCCTGACCGCAGAGCTCTCATCGAGCGGCAGCAGGATCACCTGGTCACCGGATGCCAGAGGCAGGTTGTACTCAGTTTTCCCTCTCACCATGATTTCACGCAGTACGACCTGTTCAATGACGGAACCGTCACGGATGATCCGCGCTTCAAGTTCGGCCGGGTTCAGGCTCTGCTCAATTGATTTGAGCACGTCAAGGAGCGTTATCCCGGGAATAAAGGGAACGTGCTGGGAAGCAGCACCTTCAGGGACAACCAGAATCGGATCCCGTCCGCGGAACCCGTCGCTGCTGTAGAACTCAACCCTGTCGTTCGGTTTCAGCTCGAGATCAAAGGTCCCGGCAAGCACAGCAGCAGGACTGAAGATAATCTTCTGCTCATCTCGGTTGACCTCTTTGCGGGTAACAACTGCCGTCCCTGTGTCAGTTTCGGCTAACAGCCGAACCTTTTCGATCAGGTCACTCAACCGCGGAACGGAGGCTGCGGTGTAGAGACCCGGACTCCGGACCGGACCGCTGACCTGAACGAGGTTCACCACCGGAGATGCGCCCGATTCCAGAATGAAGATATCGCCGTCCTGTACAGCAACCTCCAAAAACTCTTCATCCGATGTATCACCTTCATACATAGCAGAACCGGTATCGGTAACACGGAGCAGCTTGATCACAGGCTTAGCCCCGGCAAAACCTGCCCCGCCGGCATACTCAAGCATGTCGGCTACCGTATCAGCAGGAGAGAGTTCATAGATGCCCGGCCGGCGCACATCACCGGCTACAGCCGCAGTTCTTCCCAGCGGGGGAATATAGACTATATCCCCCTCCCTGACCCGGGTATTCAGGGGAGCCCGGGTCCCGCCGGTAAGCAGGTCATAGAGGTCAACGGTAACCGTCTCGCCCTCCCGGATTATACGGACCGATCGAAGCGAACCCTCCGGCAGAACCCCCCCCGCGGCAGCGAGAATATCAGCGGCCGAAAAGAGGTTTGAAACAGAGACAGCTCCGGGACTGCGGGCAAATCCGCTGACGTACACGGAAAACTTCCTCAGCTGCAGAGGAACAGCATCAATCGTGAGATTCTGATACTTCGCCGAAAACCTGTCGGTAAGAATCGCGACAATCTGCGGGATCGTCTGCCCGTATACCGAAACCCGGCCCACAGGCCGGATAAAAATGCTGCCGTCCGCATCCACTTCCACATCGTAAGAACCGAGTACAGCCCCAAAATCGACCGGATCACCCCAGAGATAGATTCTGAGCTGGTCTCCCGGCCCCACAATGTAGGAATCATCGGCCCGATTGGTGACGGCGGGCACCCAGTCGCCGAGCAATTCGTAACCCATCTGGGAAAGTCCTGTCACGCTCCCGGGAAGCCTCACGCTGTAGGCCTGTTCGACCGGGGTGAGCTCTCCGGAACCGCTGACCTGTCCTGATAACACCCCCGCCGCTGCGGCAAGCAGAATGAAGGCTGAAATGATCTTTTTCATGAAAATATTCTACCGGTATCTCACCTTTCATGCAAGAGAAGAGATTCCTCGGTACCTGAGCTGTCTCCCCTATTCCGGTTACCCCGCAGAGGGCAGTACGTGAGGTTACTATACAGCGGAGCTCACCCTCATGTACCATAGCACTTCCTTACAATACCGTCCCAGCATGAGGAGCACCTATGCAGAGAATACTTTTTATTGACAGCGACCCGTCCCTCGCAGCTGCTGTGCAGGCAGCAGCACCGGCTTTTTTCTGCCGATATGCGCCCTCGTTTGCCGCAGCCGCTGAGGCTCCGCTGTCTGACGTCGTCTGCATCAACTGCGATGCTCACTTCTCGGACCTGAGCGCCCTCTCGCTCTTTCTCAGAAAGGCAGATGCGGACAGCCGGCCGCAGATCATCTGCATAGCCGAGGATCTTCGTCGCCTGATACGGGCATTCATCCCCGACGGGGTGGCGAAGGTACAGCGGGCCGCCGCACCCAAGCTCGCTGAGACAGTCATCCGAACGGTTCTTTCACACAGCCCGGAACCGGAGAGCGACAGCGGACTTCACGGTTTTTCCGCCCCTCACATCCTCTCTGCCGCGGAACCGCAGCCGGTCCTCCTGCCGCCTATGACCGGGGAAAAACCGTTCCTGGCAGGCAGCTCACAGGCAATGGCAGAGGTACGGGAGACGATCCGCCGCTTTGCTCCGCTCAGGGAGAGTGTGCTCATCATAGGAGAGACCGGCACCGGCAAGGAGCTGGCCGCGGCTATGCTGCACGCAGCCTCGGGAAGGACCGGAAAACTTGTGGCAGTAAACAGCTCAGCCCTCCCCCGTTCTCTTGCAGAGGCGCAGCTGTTCGGCTTTGAAAAGGGATCCTTCACTGATGCCAAACGGTCTCATCCCGGCTTTTTCGAGCAGGCTGATCGGGGAACACTCTTTCTTGATGAAATCGGGGACCTGGAGAGCTCGCTGCAGCCTAAACTGCTGCGGGTGATAGAATCAGGAGAGGTGCAGAGACTCGGCTCTGCCCGCACAGCCTCGGTTGATGTGAGAATCGCCGCTGCCACTAATATCCCGGCTGAGGAGCTCTACCTGCGTAAAATTTTGCGCAGGGACCTTTTTTTCCGCATCCAGGCGCTTTCTCTGTTCATACCCCCGCTGAGGGAGCGCAGGGGCGATATCGTCGAACTGGCTGAGTGGTTCCTCGCCCGCTGCCGTCCTCACCTCCGGCTCGCCCCTGAAAGCGTCCGTCTGCTTACCGACTGCGACTGGCCGGGTAACGTACGTCAGCTGTTTTCCGTGCTCAAGAGAAGCCTGATTCTCCCCTCACATGAGGGGCGCAGAACGGGGGAACTCCGGATTGATGAGGTGCTGCTGAAACCATTCCACCAGGGCTCATCCTCCGGGTATCCGCAGGATCGGCGCAGGGAGGAAGTCCATGGCGTTTGACACAATAACCATCGGCCTGCTGTACCGTGAACAGGAAGAGGTGGAGTCGGCGCAGGCGGCACTCAAGGATTTCTCCGAATTCTCCATCCTTCCCCTTAAGGAGCCTGGAGGAGGCTTCGATACCCTGCTTGCCCACTGGTCCTTCTCTCGGATTCTGCAGCCTGTCGACGGACAGAAGCATCGGTTCACCGAACTGCCCCTTGTCTACTACGGACCGCGCACATACATAAGGCTGATGCTCTCCATGGATTGCGGTGACTATATCACCTATCCGTTCACTACCGAAGAGACTGCCTCTCGGCTGTTCCGGGTATCACCGAAGATCATCACCTTCTGCGGGACAGCACGGACGGCGTTGTCGGGAAATGCGCTGTGCGGTGACAAAAACTCTGTGAACCTGAGCATCAAAGAGACCCTGGCTCTCCTTCTCCTTGCCGCATCCTCCCCGGAACCGGTATCCCGAACGGTGCTGGTCCAGACGGTGTTTCCCGGAATCTGCGAGGGAAGCCGCTACCCCGATATGATCATCAGCTCCCTGAGAAAAAAGATCCAGTTTGCCGCTCAGTGCAGCTCCTCGCCGATCCAATCTTCATGGGGATACGGCTACCGGATATGATAAGGCAATGTATAGAATTACAGACTCCTGTTCAGCTTGTGGACAACTTGTGGATAACTTTTTTGAGATTTTTTCCAATCCTGAAGTTTTTCAGGCGGTCGGCAAGCTGAGAAAAAAATTTAGACAGGTGTTAAGTAGAACTTTTTATTTCATTCTATTGTAATGAATTATAAAATCGTGTTTTTTCCGCTTT
>CAYSRK010000163.1:0-4381 GCA_964433385.1 uncultured Spirochaetales bacterium | reverse complement strand
ATATCTCCTGATTTTTTCGGCCGAGAATTTTTGCCGCTTTTCCCATGACCGTTGTCCCGGCGAACGCTGCCGATTCCGGCGTCCCATCCTCAAGGAGCGAGATGAAGGAGAAGAGTCTCCTGAACTGCCAAAGCAGACCGGCGAACAGCGGGACCGGTTCAGCTTCCCCGGCGAAGAGCAGGGTACGATAAATTTCCAGGCTATGTTTGAGGCTGCCCTCGGTCAGGGCGGAGAAGAGGGAGAAGACATTCTCCTTGCGGCTGTGATAGACAAACTGTTCAACTTCAGCTTCGGTTATCTCCGGACTCTCCCGGCTGTCCTCCCCGCGGGCGCTGCGTCCGCAGAGCAGGTATCCTGCCAGCTGGCTGCAGGTGGATCTGAGATCTGAGGTATTGTTCTCAACCAGTTCGAGTATCAGTTCGACCGCCTCGTCGGTTATGTCGAGTCCCTGGGAACGGAAATACCGTATCAGCCACTCCTGCTTGCGCTGTTCATTCATCTCCCAGAAACGGACCACAGCCTCTTTTGGGACCAGACCTTCCAGTTTGCCCGGAACCCTATTGTCGGAGGAGATGAGAATCAGGGTGCTGTCCGGAGAGGGTTTTTTCAGGTACTCAGCGATCATGGCCGTTGAGGCGGCGTTCATCGTCTCAATCTGGGAGAGCAGAACCAGCTGGTGGGGTGAGAAGAGGGAGCGATTGCGCAGAACCTGCAGGATCTCACCGTTCTCCGTCTCAAAAGGATAGAAACGATAGAGCTCAGGCGATTCGCCATGCAGGGATTTCAGCTCCTCCCTGATGTTTTTCACATACTGCGACTTTTCCCCCGACTCCGGGCCGAGGAGCAGGTAGACGGAAAACATATCAGGAGTAATCCCGTATGACCAGCTGAAGCGTACCCACTATCCGTACGTTCTGGGTGTAGACCGGCGGATAGGCTTCATTTTCCGCTTGGAGCCGGACTCTGTTCTGTTCGATGAAGAGACGTTTGAGGGTGACTGCCTCGTCATTGATCCAGGCTACCACGATATCACCATCATCTGCCGCATCAGCCTTCCTGACGACGGCCAGGTCGCCGTCAAATATGCCGGCGCCGATCATGCTGTCGCCTTTTACCCTGAGGGCAAAGAACTCTCCCTTTCCCAGCATCTCTGATGAGATAGATAATGTTCCGTCAAAGTTCTCCTCTGCGAGGAGCGGCACGCCGGCGGCCACGCTGCCGAGAAGGGGAATGGCGACCGATTCACGCTGAGGGTTGAATTCCCGGGAGATTATTTCAATAGAGCGGGAGCGGTTGAGATCGCTTCTGAGGATCTGCTTTTTTTCGAGGGCTTTGACGTGATCAAACGCGGCCTTAACCGATACTGAGAAATGGGCTGCGATCTCACGGATCGTGGGAGGGTAGGAGTGTTCGACGATAAAATCGCGGATAAACTCGACAACCTCCCGCTGTCTGCTGGTCAGTTCCTTCATCTTTTCAATCCCTGCCGCTGCTTATGATCTTCTGCGAGGGCAGCGGCCCGCCTCGCTTATACTGACTTACTCCTCGAAACGGTTGAGGAACAGCTGCTCCAAAGCATCGGCAGCCTGCTGTTCATCCTCCCCTTCGGTTATGATCTTCAGCTCCGTTTTATAGCTGGCTCCGAGGGTAATGATGCCCATGATCGATTTGCCGTTGATCCGCATGGTATCACGTTCGATGTGGACATTGGATGAGAAGCCGTTGGCTGTCTTGACCAGCAGAGCTGCCGGTCTTGCATGAATACCCGCTCTGTTCATGACGGTGACATGTTTTTCGATCATCTGTTAAAACGTATCCTCGTTGTTGTAGTAAAGATTCCGCGCAGATTCGCTTTCAAGCCATTTGAGCACATTCTGATTGAACTCCTTGGCGGAGTAATAGCCGAGTTTCTTCAGCCGCTCGTTCATGGCGGCAGTCTCGATGATGATCGGCACATTTCTGCCGGGCTTCACCGGGATTTCCAGTTTCGGAATGCTGACATCGAGGATATTTGTCGTCAGGTCCTCTCCGACCCTGTCGTAGTTCTTGTTTGAGTCCCACTCTTCAAGCTGTACGAGCAGCTGGACCTGTTTACGGTCGCGGATAGAGCTGACGCCGAACAAATGCGTAATGTTGATAATGCCGAGGCCGCGGATCTCCATGTGGTGGGCGAGAAACTTGTTTTCCCCCTCTCCCATGAGGATGCTTCCGCTTATGCTCCGCAGTTTGACCGTGTCGTCACTGATGAGCCGGTGGCCGCGCTCTATCAGCTCAAGGGCCGTTTCGCTCTTGCCGACGCCGCTGTCGCCGGTTATGAGGATGCCGACACCGAACACCTCGACAAGCACACCATGAATGGTGGTCTGCGGGGCGAATATGTCGTTGAGTACCTGGTAGAGCCGCAGGGCGAACTCCCCGGACTGCAGGCTGGTGGTGAGGATGGGGCACCCCGACTGCTCGGCGATCTCCACGAACTCCGGACTGGGGGAACCTCCCTCGCAGAAGACGCAGGTCGGTATGGTGAAGCTGAACATCTTCTCCACCGACTCGAAGGATTTCTTCTCCTCGAGAGTCTTCAGATAAGCCTGCTCACCCTTGCCGAAGACCTGGATGCTGTCGTAGGCGAACTCCTGAAAAAAACCGCTGAGGGTGAGCCCGGGACGGTTGATCTTGGAGGTGGTAATGATCCGGGAGAGCCCGGGACGACCGCCGATACACTTAAGGTCGAGCGTATTCTTTTCCTTCAGATCGAGGTCGAGCAGATCGAGTACCGTAAATTCTTTCATAGTCCACCTGTGCCGTGAGTATACCATGATGCTCCTGATGTGTAAATATTTGTTAAGGTGAAGCCGGACACCGCGCACGGGGGGGGGTGCGATGAAAAATCGGGGTCATTGACAGGGTAATCGAACGCCGTGTATCATCGACGATACCCCGAACAATCCCAGGCGCCGGAGGCTGACCATGATTGAAGTGCAGCAGCTCACAAAAAAGTACGGGCGCACCCTAGCCGTAGACGACATATCATTCTCGATCAGTGCCGGAGAGGTCATCGGCTTTCTCGGCCCCAACGGGGCCGGCAAGTCGACGGTGATGAACATCCTTACCGGATGCATCTCAGCTACCGCAGGAAGCGTGAAAATTGGCGGAGTTGATATCCTCGAGGACCCGGAGGCGGTCAAGTCCAGGATCGGCTACCTTGCTGAACATCCGCCGCTCTACACCGAGATGACCCCTCGTGAATATCTGCATATCGTCTGTCTGCTCAAACATATACCCAC
This sequence comes from uncultured Spirochaetales bacterium, assembly GCA_964433385.1. GTDB lineage: Bacteria > Spirochaetota > Spirochaetia > JABMQR01 > JABMQR01 > M55B182. Next base: position 1,100 of record CAYSRK010000163.1, on the reverse strand, counting down.
AGACCGCCGCAGGACTGAGACCGACCGGGTCATGGAAAAGGTCGGGATCACCCATGTATCCCGGAGACTGATCCGCAACCTCAGCAAGGGATATCGGCAGCGGGTAGGTCTTGCGCAGGCTCTCATCGGCGACCCCGATCTCCTCATCTTCGATGAGCCGACAGTAGGGCTTGATCCCGGTCAGATCATCGGCATCAGGAACCTGATCAGCGATCTTGGCTGCAGCCGCACGGTTGTGCTCAGCTCACACATCCTCTCCGAAGTCCAGGCGGTCTGTCAGCGGGTACTGATCATCTCCGGGGGGAGGATTATCGCCTCTGACCGTCCCGATGAGCTCTCACGCCGACTCTTCGGCGCCAACCGTCTGCTTATCAGCGCTGAAGCTGAAGAGGACAGAGCGCGGGCGGTCATGGAGGGGATAAATGGAGTTGAGGAATATGACCTTCGCCGGGGGGAGGAGCTGGGAACGGTGTCGGTCCGCATCAAGGCCAGCGAGCATGCCGATATCCGCAGGGATGTTTTTACGGCATTTGCCTCAGCCGGCATACCGCTGCTGCAGATGCGCCCGATCGATACAAACCTCGAGGAGATCTTTCTCGACCTGACAAACTCGGAGGCCGGACTATGAAATCAGTCTACATCAAGGAGCTGTACAGCTATTTCCTTACCCCCGGAGGATATATATTCATGGGAGCCTTCCTCCTGATCTCGGGGCTGCTCTTCACGCTGCAGAACCTCTTCAGCGGCAGCAGCGACTTTGCCTCGGTGCTCGGAAGCCTCATCTTCATCTTCCTGCTCGTAGTTCCCATCCTGACCATGCGGCTCTTCACCGATGAGAAGCGGCAGAGAACCGACATCCTGCTGCTCTCAAGCCCGGTCACCATAACCGGGATTGTTCTCGGCAAATACTTTGCCGCGGCAACGCTCTTTGTAATAACCCTGGTGATAACCATGCTCTACCCCCTGCTTTTAAGTTTTCACGGGCGAATCGACTGGCCGCAGATCATGGGCACCTATGTCGGATTCTTCTTCCTCGGAAACGCGTTCATAGCGGTCGGCACCTTCATTTCCGAGATAGCAGAGAGCCAGAGCTCCGCTGC
>CAYSRK010000162.1:0-8090 GCA_964433385.1 uncultured Spirochaetales bacterium | reverse complement strand
GCGCGGGTGCTGCTGAGCTCACGCCGCTGCGGAACAGGGGACACGTTTCAAAGGACGGCTGCAGAGGCAGTACGTCGGTCCCGCTCAAGGGCGGCAGTTGATGTCGGGAGAATTATCGGGGAGGCTGAGAGGATAGCCCGCTGGCTTGAAGACCATGCCGCATGGGCGGTGACATATGATGAACCTGACTATCCGTCGCCGCTGCGTGAAATATTCGATCCGCCGTACCTGCTCTATGTCCGGGGCACCCTTCCTCCCCGCAAGGCTGCAGCCTTTGCGGTGGTAGGTACCCGCCGCCCGCAGCCTGCGTGTGAGCAGGCGGCCTTCAGACTGGGTTTTGAAGCGGCATCGGCAGGAATACCGGTAGTATCGGGCCTGGCTGTCGGCATAGACTTTGCGGTGCACAGCGGAGCAGCTGCCGTCGGGGACCCTGTTGCTGCATGGGGTGTTCTGGGAAGCGGTATCGGCGCTGTCTATCCCCGCTCCTCCCTGAAGCTTGCTGAACGCATTGCCGAAGGGGGAGGCGGGCTGCTGAGCGAATATCCGCCGCTTGCCCCGCCGCAGAAGTACCACTTTCCTGCCCGAAACCGGATAATTAGCGGGATGTGCCGAGCGGTCTGCGTCGTGGAGGCCCCGCAGAGATCAGGTGCCCTGATAACGGCAGACTTTGCTCTTGAACAGGGAAGGGATGTCTATGTTCACACCGAAGGCCTGCGTACAGACGATTCGCAAGGGTCGAAAAGACTTGCCGAAGAGGGTGCTCCGGCACTATCTTCAATGACAGGAGTGTGCCTGGACTGGGGATTGGATCCTTCGGCGGTTCCCGAAATGCTTTCCTGCCAGGATGAGGGCGGAACACGCTGCAGGATTCGCCGTTCAGCTTCAGGCACGCGTGAGGGGGAATGCTGTCGATTCAAGGGTGTGCGGTATACCCTGGCACATCACCTCCGGCACGGGGGAGCATCGGCAGCCTGCCGGCCGGACACACCGTAATTTCCGCAGCGGGAGCGCAATCAGACATGCATGAAGCAATGGAACAGTATCTGCACTACCTCGGGACGGTTAGAGGACTCTCACAGAAGAGCCTTACTGCCTATACGCAGGACCTGAACGCCCTCTCGCAGTACTGCAGCGAAATTGAGGCAGCCCCCCTGCAGCTCAGCAGGGACCAGGCCCGCCGCTTCATCGCCTACCTGATGAAGCATCGGTACCAGCCGAGCAGCGTAAACCGAAGGCTGTCCGGGGTAAAGGGATTTTACACCTACTGCGTCCGTTTTGATCTGTGTCCGGTCAATCCCTTCTCACGCATCAGAAGCCTGACGGGGAGCAGACGGCTGCCCTCCGTCCTGACCAGGGAAGAGGTTGAGCAGATCATGCAGGCTGCCGGAAACGATTTTGCCGGGATCCGGGACCGGGTCATGTTTGAGCTGCTCTACTCGACCGGCTGCCGTCTGTCGGAGCTGCTTGCCGTCAACCTCGGCGATATACATATCGATGAAAGCTCAATCCTCGTACACGGCAAAGGCGCAAAAGACCGATACGTCTTCCTGACCCCTTCAGCTGAAGAGGCTCTCACCCTCTATCTGCCGCTGCGCAGGATGAGGCAGGAGACTGCAAAGTGCAGCAGCGATGACAGAAAGGCTCTGCTGATCAGCAGCCGGGGGCGACGGCTGACTCCCCAGGGTGTGCATTACCTCTTCAACTCCTACACGGAAGCGCTTGGTATTCCGAAGCACATCACCCCCCATACCTTCAGGCATACATTTGCCACGCATATTCTTGAGCAGGATGCCGGTATCAGGGTTGTGCAGGAGCTGCTCGGGCATGAGAATATTTCCACAACCCAGATATACTCTCATGTCAGTTCAGGCCGGCTTAAAGAGGTATATAAAAAGAGCCACCCGCATGGATAACGAACAGAGAAAAGGCTGCTGACCGCAGCCCGGCAGGAGCAGAAATACGCGCACAGGAGCAGAAAAGATGAATTTCAGAGGAACTACGATACTGGCGGTCCGCAAAGACGGCGCTGTCGCTGTTGCAGGCGACGGGCAGGTAACCCTCGGTGAGGCGGTCATGAAGGGAAATGCCAAGAAAGTTCGCCGGATGTACCATGACCGGGTGCTCGCCGGATTTGCCGGAGCAACAGCTGATGCATTTACGCTGTTTGAACTCTTTGAGAAGAAGCTGAATCAGTACAACGGCGACCTGACCCGTTCCGCGGTTGAACTTGCAAAGGAGTGGCGTACTGACCGCTCGCTGCGCCGGCTCGAGGCCATGATGCTGGTAGCTGACAGCCGCAGCACCTATCTGATCTCGGGAACAGGGGATGTGATCGAGCCGGAGTACGGGACGATCGCGATAGGTTCGGGGGGAAATTACGCATATGCTGCGGCGAGGGCGTTTCTTGAGGGTTCCTCCCTCTCAGCCGCTGATATAGCCCGCCGATCCCTGCTGATTGCAGCAGATATCTGCATATACACCAATGCGAACATAGTTGTGGAGGAACTTGCATGAATATGAGAAAGGATCTCGACCAGATGACTCCGGCCGAGATTGTACAGGAGCTTGACAAATATATTATCAGTCAGGACAAGGCGAAACGGGCGGTAGCAATCGCCCTGCGGAGCAGAATACGGCGGAAAAAGCTGCCGGACCATATACGGGACGAGGTTTCCCCGAAGAATATTATCATGATCGGAACTACCGGCGTGGGAAAGACTGAGATTGCCCGCCGGCTTTCGATGCTCAGCGGGGCTCCTTTCATCAAAGTGGAGGCTACCAAGTACACCGAGGTAGGGTACGTGGGGCGTGATGTGGAGTCGATGGTGCGGGACCTTATGAGCGTCGCAGTTTCGATGGTGAAAAGTGAAATGGCCGAAGATGTCAGGGAGGCCGCAGAGAAGAATGTGGAGGAGCTTATCCTTGATCTGCTTCTGCCGGGGGTCAAGCGGAATGAGAAGCAGACTCCGCAGCAGCCGGGTACGACGAGGGAGGAAACCGTCATCCTTGTTGATGATGCCGGCCATGCAGCCAGGGGGGACGGGGGGAGCGAATCGTCCGCCGGCACCCGGGAAAAATTCCGAAAGATGCTGCGAGAGGGCCGTCTTGATGACCGGGAAATTGATGTAACGCTCTCCCAGAAGGGTCCGAAAGGGATAGAATTGCTGGCAGGCGGGAGCATGGAGGATATGCAGAATGCGCTCAGCAGCCTTGGAAGCATCTTCGGGTCTAAAAAACGCAAGAAGCGGGTTGCCGTAAAACAGGCTAAGCAGGTTCTGCTTGACGAGGAGATGGAGCGGCTGATCGATACCGACAACGCCTCTGACATTGCCAGGGAACGGGTGGAGCAGATGGGCATCATCTTCATAGATGAGATCGATAAGGTGACCGCTGCAGGCAGCCGCGGCGGCAGCGGACCCGATATATCCCGGGAAGGTGTCCAGCGGGACATCCTGCCGATTGTGGAAGGATCGAAAATATCGACAAAGTATGGTATCATTGATACTTCACATATTCTGTTCATTGCTGCCGGCGCATTTCATATCAGCAAGCCCTCCGATCTGATACCGGAGCTGCAGGGGCGGTTCCCGATACGGGTTGAACTTGAGGACCTGACGAGCGAGGATTTCTGCAGGATCCTTACGGAACCGGAGAATGCTATTACGAAACAGTATACCGCGCTTTTGGGGACGGAGGATGTGAAGCTTGAGTTTACGGAAGAGGCAGTAAAGCTGCTCGGCGAGATCGCTGCGGAGGTCAATTCGCGGACTGAGAATATCGGGGCACGGCGCCTGTCAACCATTATGGAGCTGCTGCTTGACGAGGTATCCTTTTCCGCCTCTGATATCGCCGGCCAGACGGTCACGGTCACCAAAGAGTACGTTGAACAGAGGCTGGCCGGAATCGTGAAGGACCAGGACCTCAGCCGCTACATTCTCTAACGGTACCCCATGCCTTCCGGCCGGCTGTGTATCAGATACAGGAATTTACATGGAGTACGTGACGGTAACTGCGCCCACCTATGAGGCTGCGGTAAAGAAAATCAGGGAACTCTACGGACCGGCTGCCCGGGTCTACAGCAGGAAGACCGTGAATGGGAGGCGCAGAGGTCTGCTCCGTTCCGGCCGTGTTCAGCAGGTAGAGGTTACTGCCTTCCTGCCCGAAGCCGGGCAGGAGGGCTTAAATAAGGAGAACGCTTCAGGCGCCGGAGAGTCTGCTGCCCGTGAAATTCCCGACATCACAGCGGTAGTGGAGGAGCTCAGACAGGTAAAACAGGAGCTCAGCCGGACCCGAGCACCGGAGTCGAAGGACCAGGATGCCGCAGTCATGCTGCAGCGGACGCTCAAGGAGAATGATTTTTCCGATGAGTACAGCGGAAGACTGGTCAGTGCAGTCTTCAACTCGCTGAAAGAGGGTGAGGAAAGGCAAAGGCTGCTGATAGAGAGCAGGGCTGTCGGCTGGATCGCAGACAACCTGCCGATTGATGAAGCCGTTCACACCTCCTTTCCCCGGATCGCTGTCCTGATGGGTCCGACCGGGGTAGGAAAAACGACGACTGTTGCGAAACTGGCCGCCCGCCGCCTTTACGGAGCTTCTTCCGGTGCTTCAAAAGGGAAGGTGTCGGTTGTTTCGATTGACAGTTACCGGATCGGGGCTGCCCGGCAGATCGAGACCTTCGGGGAGCTGCTCTCATTTCCCGTTACCCACGTCAGCTCACCGCTCGCCCTTGATTCCTATTTGAACGAGCATGCCGGGGACGACCTGATTCTCGTGGATACGATCGGGAAAAGTCCCCGCGACCAGGATATTTTTGACGACATGCAGAGGATCCTCTCGGTCTGCGGCTCGAGGAGGGGAGCCGCAGCTGCACGCCCAAAGTTCTTCCTGACCCTTTCAGCTTCTATGAAAAGCGCTGATATGCTTAAAACTGTCGAACGATTCATTCCCTTCCGAGTCTCCTCACTGATCATCACCAAGATGGATGAGACTGAAGTCTATGGAAATGTTATCAGCACCGCAGCGGAGTGCTCGCTGCCGATAGCTTACCTTTCCTACGGGCAGAAGGTACCTCAGGACCTTACCCGCGCATCGGTCAGCAGTTTCCTCCGTGAGCTCAAGGGGTTTACGGCAGACCTTGAACACCTTCCTCCAGACGGCCGCTGAAGCCGCCTGCCCGGTTCCTGTGCTGCAGAACACTCCTACTGACCGCTTTGCGGAGGCAGCTCCAGATACCGGGTTTCAGAGGTGGTAATCAGGCCCACACGGATGAGGTCGTTGGTTTCGCCGGCGCCGGGGGGAGCCGCAACCGCGCTTCCGTAAAGGCTGCCTCCCTTCGGGTAGTCAGCCGCGACGTAAATTATATATTCCGGATCATCCGCAGGAACAAGGGCGATGGTGCTTGCCAGCACATGGTCCGATGAATAGGTTCCCGTTTCAGGGTCGAGAATCTGGGCTGTCCCGGTTTTCGCTGCAGTCCTGACAGCGGCTGCTGCTGCCTTGACCGCGGTTCCGCCCGGTTCGGTTGCTGATACCATCATTTCAAGCACCTCAGCGGCAGTTTCAGCTGGCAGTACATTTCTTACCGTGCGGGTTTCCCCCTGAAATAGTACGCTTCCGTCGGAAGCAGTTATTCTGTCTATGACTGAGGGCTGCAGCAGGTTCCCTCCGTGAGAAAAGACTGTTGCGGCTGCAGCCATCTGAATTGCTGTTGCCGTCAGTTCCTGCCCGAACGCGATAGTGGGCAGTGTGCGTGCAGACCAGAGGTCGGGGGAGGCAAGGAGTCCGTAGGCTTCACCGGGTATCGTGATCCCGGTAGGGCGGGAAAACCCGAAGTCCAGCAGGGTATGGTAGAAGAGGTCCGGGTCAGTCTGCAGGGCGTAGTGGGCAATCGCACCGTTGCATGAGTACTTGAGAATCTCCCGGGGACCCACCGCCCCGTGGGGAGTTACACAGCGTATGACAGCTTCGTTTCCGCCTGCAGGGAAACTGTACGAACCGTCACAGAGGAATGTTTCATCGGTATCAGCCTCTCCTATGGCAAGAATTGCTGCCAGAGAGAATATTTTGAATGCTGAACCAGGTTCGAATGTTGAGACTCCCGGTCGGTTGACCCGCTCAGCTGCCGAGGAGGAGGAAAATGCGTTCAGATCGTACCAGGGATAGGATGACCAGGCTGCGACTTCGCCTGTGTCAGCGTAGAGGACCAGCGCGGTTACGGAATCGGGGTTGTGCTTCTCAGCCAGTTCCTGTACATGCACGTCTGTGAAGTACTGGATTCTCATATCGAGAGTCAGGTAGATATCATATCCGACAGTGAGATTCTCGTTCGGGCGGGGAAGCGGCAGAAGCAGATCGTCAAACAGGTACTCGATTCCCTCAAGTCCGTTGTTGTCGATTCCGGTGAAACCTATAAGCGTCGATGCGTGGTGAGCCTGCGGGTACAGCCTTCCGTACCGCTGTTCGATGACTATCCCCGGCAGGAGGTCTTTTGCCGTCAGACTGCGGAGAGTTTCGGTCTCCTCAAGACTCAGCCGCTGCTTGATCAGCGCATAGCTCTCTTTCCCCTCCATGGTGGCGAGAATCTCAGTTTTCGTCATATAGAGTACCGGCGAGAGCTCCTCAGCGAGCTTTTCACGCGACGGGACGGATTGGAGCATCACGGCGCAGGCGTAGTAGGGGATTTCCACTGCCAGCACCATCCCGTTACGGTCGTAGATCGTTCCCCGCTGAACCCGCTCAGCAATGGGCGGCATGGTATAGCGGGTTTCCGGGTTCTGGCTGCTTGCAAGCGTCAATACGGCGAGCCGCCAGATAAGCAGGATACAGAGTACTGCGGTGAGAAGCATGAATAGTAATGGTAATGTGATCTTCCTACTGGCACCCATGGCAAAAATATATTAGTATGTAAAGTGATAATTGTCGATAGAACAGTATCTTCAGCAGTCCGGCAGGGACAGACAGCAGGATATGAGCAAACGCAGCGCTTACGATGACATGAGCCCCGGTGATGTCAGCCGGGATTACAGCGATAGAAAATTCCTCATCATGAAGCGGGTACTGACCGCAGTTATTGTCGTGCTCATCGGCCTGACCGCTGTCGGGATAGTGTATCTTCTGCGTTCACCCCTGGGAGACGGGACAGAGGATCAGCCCTCCGCTGCAGAGCTGACTGATGAAGCATATCCGTCTGTCCCGGATATTGACGCAGTGCAGCTGCTCGAACAGGAGACGGAGGATGCAGTCAGTGATCTGCTTACAGAAGAGCAGAGAACGGCTGCAGCTCTAGCCGGAACTGAAGAGCCTGAACCCGCGGCTGAATCCAGTCAGCCGCAGGAAGAGTCCGCTCCGGTTGATCCGAGTGACAGCGAACAGCCGGGCGCTGCAGAGACAGCCGCAGAAGAGCCGATGGAAGAACCCGAGGAGCAGACCGGGGAAGCAGGTGAACAGTCTGCGAGAGTTACTTACAGCAGGTATACCGTGGGTGAGGGTGAGACCCTGGCTGACATTGCTTCACAGTTCAACCTTCAGCCGCAGACAATCATAAGCGTCAACGAGATTACCGATGTACGCCGGATACAGAGCGGGATGACGCTGAACATACCGGACCGTGACGGCATGCTCTACACGGTTTCATCAGGTGACTCTCTCTCGGTCATCGCCTACCGTCATGGGATGGGGGTCATGGGCTACGTTGAACTGGCCGAAGTGAACGGACTTACCTCACAGGTTATCTATCCCGGAGATAAGCTCTTTATTCCCGGGAAGCTGATGGAGGAGGTCGAATATCAGCTGACAACCAACACGCTTTTCAGCAGGCCTGCCGTGGGGGTGACAGAAGTCCGTTTCGGCGAGATGCGGGAAGATTTCGTCACCGGTGAGTACTATAGTTCCGAAGGGATAGTTATCAAAAACAGGGCCGGCACACCAGTTGCCGCCGCCGCTGACGGGGTAGTGAGTGCGGTCAACTACAGCCGCACGGGATTCGGAACCCATATTATTATCGAGCATGCTGACGGTTTTTCCACCCTCTACGCCCACCTGGCGAGGCCGCGCCTCCCCTCTCGCAGCAAGGGGGAAATTGGGAAAGGGAT
>CAYSRK010000161.1:0-4189 GCA_964433385.1 uncultured Spirochaetales bacterium | reverse complement strand
GCCGGACAAGAAAGAGCTGGAAGTCTATATGAAGGACAACGGCATCCCCTATATCAGCCGCGAGACCATTCTCGAACAGGACGAGGTACGGGAACTGATCAACTCCGAGATAGAGAGCCTGGTCAGCTCAAGAAACGGATTCAAGAGCTTTGAACACATATTCCGCTTTGCTCTGCTCGACACCGCATTCGAAGCCGGGAAGGAGCTTTCAGCAAAACAGGAGGTCAAGCGCCACGCTGTTGCAGAGCTCTACCGGAAGGAGATCGACAGCCTGTTCAAATAAGGTTCTTCCTTATGTACGGGTCTGCTGTTTCAGGGGCTCAGAGCCCTTGAAACAGCAGCCAGGAGGAGAGAAGCTTACCCACGTCAGCAGTACCCGTGTAGACCAGCACCGCAGCGGTAAGAAGCAGGACCGCGAGCAGCGTCCGTACAACAGGGAAATGCAGTCTTACCTCCTCTTCGGGGGAAGCACCGCTCTGCGCTCTCTGAAGCCGAATGCGTTTGCTGTACCTGAATGCTGATATCGCCGGGGCTGCTGCTGCAGCTGCAAGGATGGTTCCGGCTGCTGCCGCTGCGGCTCCGGGGTGCTGTTCGAACACGCTCTCAATCCAGTAGCCTGCCTGAAACAGGTAGATGTTGAGCCGGTTCAGCTGTCCGGTAAGAATCAGCGCTCCGACAGCAACGAGAAACAAGCCGCTGGCAACCTTAATTGTGTGCAGGTGCCTGTTCATCCGGGCGAATACGGAACGGAATTTTGCGATAAACACCCCGGCAAGAATGAACGGAAGTCCCAGTCCGAAGGAGTAGACGAGAAGGAGCAGAGCCCCCTTCCCTACCTCTTCAGAACTTCCCGCGAGAAAGAGGATTGAGGCAAGTATCGGTCCTATACAGGGGGTCCACCCCGCACCGAAAGCCATACCGAGCAGCAAAGAGCCGGCAGCCCCGGCGGGACGTTTGGAGAAGTGAAACCGCCTCTCCATATTGAGCAGTTTCCAGAAATCAAACATGAAGTTGAGTCCGAGGATTATTACCACCGTTCCAGCAGCGATGTTTACAGTCCTGCTGATTCCGCTCAAGGCCATGCCCACCCCGCTGAAAAAAACGCCGAGCAGGGTGAAAACGGCGGTGAAGCCCAGGACGAAGAGCAGCGAATTGACTGTCAGCATCACCCTCGCCTTCCGGCTGCTCTCGAGTTCATTGAGCGTCAGACCGCCGATGTAGGAGAGGTAGGAGGGAATAACGGGGAATACGCAGGGGGAGAGAAATGAAGCCAGTCCCGCTGCCAGCGCGATAAAGAGGGTAATATCGGCATTCATATCAGTAAGCCAGCAGCTTTTCGAACAGTGCGTTCACCTCGGGGGTGTCCCACTCTCTCGCCCCGACAAACATACCGAGTATATTCCCTTCCCTGTCAAGGATATAGCTAGTCGGTATGCTGCGCGCGCCATAGAGGGACCCCGCCTGGCTTGCCGAATCAAGGAGCACGGGGAACGTCATGCCGTACTCTGCGGCGAAGGCAGCAACGGTGTTCTTCCTTTCTGCCAGATTGACAGCGACAATTTCCAGCCCCTCCGCCTTGTAGCGGTCGTAGAGAACCTGCATCGAGGGTATCTCCATTCTGCAGGGACCGCACCAGGTCGCCCAGAAGTTGAGAAACACGATGCTTCCCCGGTAATCGGTGAGCTGTCTGCGCACGCCGTCGAGGTCTTCCAGAGCAAAGTTAATCGAGGGCAGCGTCTCCCGCGCAACCGAAAAGCCCAGGCTGAAAAAATCCTGCGCAACTTCATCCAGCGGCACTCCCGCTGCCGAGGTTACGAGAACTGCCGCCAGAATAATAACAAACACTGTCTTGCGTACCATACTGCCTCCCGCCGTGATGATGTTTTTATTCTTATAATTTGAGTAAGGTACTACCGGGAGTTTCCGTTTGTCAAGGAAAAAGAGGCTCCCGACCATCTGCAAAATTTCCTCACTATGCGTGCAGATCATGCTATAATGAGTTTTTGAGCGACTATGGCTGTGCGGGATACGGGAATATCCCAGGGAGGGTTTGCCGTGAAAACTTTAGTGATAATCCGCCACGCAAAATCCGACTGGTCCAAGCCGAACCTTGCCGATTTCGACCGCCCGCTGAAAAGGCGGGGAGAAAAAGCCGCGGTGCAGACAGCTGACAAACTGAAGCTCATGGGTATCCAGCCGCAGCTGATGGTGACCAGTCCGGCCCGCCGGGCCCGGGATACAGCCGAACGGATCGCTGATGAGTTCGGACTCCCCTCCAGTCAGCTCGTTGCCTCCGCTTCCCTCTATCAGGCTGAGGTTTCCGACTACTTCAATGCGCTCCTCGCAGTCTCCGAACAGGTGAGCTGCGTTTTCATCGTCGGCCACAATCCCGAAATCAGCTCGTTCGTCTCCCTTCTCGGCCAGCAGGAAATCTACATGCACACCGGGTCCGCCGTAATTTTCGATATTGCACAGGAGTGGAGCAAGCTGCACCGCGCGGAACAGTTTCTAATCATCAATCCGTGACAGCCGTTTCTGTCAGCCCTTCCTGCAGAGACTCTTCATCAAAACTCCTATCTGCGCTACTATAATGAGGAATTCAGACTCGAACAGTTCTGTTCGTGCCTGAGGGAGGGTTCACGAATGTCCGCCGAATCTTGGAATGAATACATCAATACAGCCGTTAAAGCCCTGCTGCCGCTGCTGCAGGAGGTTTACGGCCAGTCGCTTGTCATGGTCGCCCTCTACGGGAGCGCTGTCACCGGCTCCTGGGTGAAAGGGATCTCTGACATCAACATTCTCATTATCGTGGAGAAGGCCGATCCGGACCTTCTCCATGAGCTGGCGGCAAAGGGAGGTCGGGTATTGAAGAAGTACCGCTTTACTCCCCACATCCTCTCACGCAGCGAGCTGCTGAGTTCAGCCGACATATTTCCGGCCGAGTATCTTGAACTGCGCAGCCGCATGAAGCTGCTCTACGGGGAGAACCTCTTCAACCAGATTGAGCTGACAAAGAAAAATCTGCGGCATCAGGTCGAATCCATGCTCAGGGGGGCGGTACAGACGCTGCGGCAGTTGATCCTGTTCAGTGCGGATAAGGATAAAGAGCTGCAGAAAGCTCTGCGGGACTGGGCCGGATCCCAACCGAGTCTGCTGCGGGCGCTCCTGCGCCTCTCTGACACCTCCTTTGAGGAGGATGAGGGGAGCAGCGATACAGCAGCCCTTGCTCAGACTGTCTCCGACCGGTTTACGATTGACGGGACTGCTCTCGGGATGCTCATGAATCTCCGCACTGAAGACAGATCACCCGTCTCTCCGCTCCAGCTGGCCAAGGACCTGCAGAGACAGTACCTTGCCCTGCTTGATACGGTGGATTCGTATGAGAACCTTTGAGAACAAGGCAAGGCTGCTTCTTGCGGCATTGCTCCTGCTGCTTCCCTCCCTCCTGAGCGCTGTATCGTTTCCCTCCCCCCAAGGATATGTGAACGATTTTGCCGATGTCATCACCGCCGCGCATGAGCGTGACATAACCCGCACAGCTGAAGCGCTCGCATCCTCGGGAGAGATAGAGCTTGCCGTGGTGACTGTCAGCTCCCTTGAGGGTCTTTCCATCGAAGAGTACGGAATTGAACTGGCTGAAGCATGGGGCATAGGCACGAAAGAGAAAGACCTCGGCATTCTCCTGCTTCTCGCCCCGATTGAGCGGAACGTGCGCATCGAAGTCGGGTACGGCCTTGAAGGCGATCTGCCCGACGGATATGTCGGAGAAATCCTGGACACCCATATCATCCCCCATCTCAGAAAAAACGACTTTTCGTCAGGCATGGCGGAGGGCAGCAGGGCTATTGCAGCGACACTGGCACAGAAGCGCGGTTTTGAGCTCTCTGCGGTTGACATCAAACAATACTCGGCAGTTGAAGAGTCTCCGGATGATCCTTTCGGCGGGATTATCATCACCCTGGTCGTGCTGTTCTTCATTCTCGGGGGAAGGCGCAGAATTCTTCCCCTCCTGCTTATGAGCCACATGGCAGGGCGCACCTCCCGCAGCGGGGGGTTCGGGGGCCATACCCGCGGTGGAGGCTTCGGAAGTTCGGGCTTCGGAGGCTTCAGCGGAGGCAGTTTCGGGGGGCGGGGGGGCGCCCCGGGCCTCTTCCTATCCTTTTTTTTTTATTTAAAAATTTTTAATACA
>CAYSRK010000160.1:0-14248 GCA_964433385.1 uncultured Spirochaetales bacterium | reverse complement strand
ATGGCGACCCTGCTCGCCTACATTATTACTGACGCGCAGGTTGCCGCTGAAGACCTGCAGCAGCTGCTCGGTTCCTCGGTCCAGGCATCATTCAATATGATCTCGGTCGACGGGGATACCAGCACGAACGATACCGTCATCGCGCTGGCCAACGGCGCCGCAGATGCAAGGCGGATAGTTCCGGGAACCGGGGACTTCAGACTCTTCGCAGAGGCATTTGATGCAGTCTCCCGCCACCTTGCCAGGGAGATAGTCCGTGACGGCGAGGGGGCAACCAAGTTTATTGAAGCCCGTATGGAGGGAGCCCGGACGCTTGAGGATGCCCGACTCCTGGCCAAGGCGGTTATCACCTCCAACCTGGTGAAGACCGCCTTCTTCGGAGAAGACGCCAACTGGGGCAGGATTCTCTGTGCCATGGGCTATTCAGGGGGGGCCTTCAGCCCTGAGCAGGTGGATCTGACTATCTCGAGCCGTTCAGGCAGTATGCTGCTGCTCAGGGAGGGAACCCCGGTTCCCTTTGACGAAGCCGAGGCGCTGAAGATTCTCAAGGAGAAGGAGATTCTCATTACAGCTGCCCTCGGGGAGGGAGAGCAGAATGCTTCAGCCTGGGGCTGCGACCTCAGTTATGAATACGTCAAGATCAACGGGGAATACCGCACCTGATTCAGCGGAGAACCAACGGAGAACGATGAAGATGGAACAGTACATAGAAAAAGCGAAAGTGCTCATAGAGGCGCTTCCCTATATCAAGCGCTTTTACGGGAGGACCGTAGTCGTAAAGTACGGCGGCAGCGCCATGGAATCTGCTCACCTCAAAGACCTGGTTATACAGGACATTGTACTGATGAAGCTCGTCGGCATGCGCCCGGTTATCGTTCACGGGGGAGGTAAGGCGATCTCATCCATGATGAAGCGGCTGGGCAAGGAGAGCACGTTCGTGGACGGGCTGCGGGTAACTGATCGGGAAACCGCTGAAATTGCCGAGATGGTGCTTTCCGGCAGCATCAACAAGCAGATAGTCCAGGCTATCCAGAACCACGGCATGCAGGCAGTCGGCATTAACGGCAAGGATGCCGACACCTTCACCGCTGAGAAGAAGCTGGTCGACGGGAGGGATGTAGGGTTTGTCGGCTCCATAACCAGGACCAATCCGCAGCTTGTCACCTCCCTGCTGGATAACGAGTTTATCCCGGTAATATCGCCGATCGGCACCGACAGCGCCGGCAATACCTACAACATCAACGCAGATTACGCCGCATCGGCGATAGCGGGGGCGCTTAAGGCCCAGAAGCTGGTTTTCCTGACCGATGTGGAGGGTATCCTGACTGATATCAACGACCCCGGATCCATCATCCGGCGTCTCTCGGTGGATGAGGCGGAGCAGTACATCCGTGACGGCATCATAACCGGCGGCATGATCCCCAAAGCCCGCTGCTGCATCGACGGCATTCGCAAAGGCGTCGAGCGGGTCCATATTCTCGACGGAAGAATCGAGCACAGCATTCTGCTGGAGATTTTCACCAACAGCGGAATCGGCACCATGATTACCCAGTAGGACTCCCCCGGGAGCCGATACCTGAATGCGGAAGGAGAGCGGTATGTACACGCAGACGAGTAAGGCGGTGATTGACAGCGGTAAAACCCATTTTATGAACACCTATGCCCAGCTTCCCATCGTTGTTTCCAGGGGCAGCGGAACCTGGCTCTATGACCTTGACGGAAAACGCTATCTTGATTTTGTCGGCGGAATCGCGGTCAACGCCCTCGGTTACGGTAATCCCCGCCTTGCCGCAGCCCTTAAAGGCGTGATTGAGAGCGGAGTTACCCACTGCTCCAACCTCTACTGGAACGAGTATGCGGTCAGGGCGGCTGAACTGCTGTCGGGACTGAGCGGGCTCGAGCGGGTCTTCTTCTGCAACAGCGGGGCTGAGGCGAACGAAGCGGCCTTCAAACTTGCCCGCAAGTATGCCTATGTGCACAAAGGACCAGGATCGGCGAGGATCATCTCCATGGAGCACTCTTTCCACGGCAGGACTTACGGGGCTGTCACCGCTACAGGGCAGGTGAAGTACCATAAGGGCTTCGCTCCCCTTATGCCCGACATGGACTATGCGGTATTCAACGACAGCAGTTCACTGAGCTCATTGATGGGCGAGGATGTCTGTGCCGTGATCATTGAGCCGGTGCAGGGTGAGGGGGGAATCCGCCCCGCCCGCAGGGAGTTCCTCGAGCATGCGCGGGAACTCTGCACCCGGCATAACGCCCTGCTCATCTTCGATGAGGTGCAGTGCGGTATGGGCAGATGCGGCAGTCCGTTCGCCTTTGAGCAGTTCGGGGTCAAGCCTGATGTGATCAGTCTCGCAAAGGGTCTCGGGGCCGGAGTTCCGATCGGAGCCCTTATTGCAGCAGAGAAGGCTGCGGCTGCCTTCTCCCCGGGGGATCATGCCTCCACGTTCGGGGGAAGCCTCATAGCAGCCGCCGCGGCCGAGGTGATGCTGAACTATCTTGCTGAGGGAGATCTGACTGCCAATGCCGCAGCCAGGGGTAAAGAGCTTTCCGCGGGTCTCGTACGGCTGCAGGCTGCGTATCCCGGCCTTATCAGCGATGTGCGCGGCCTCGGACTGATGCAGGGTATCGAAATGACCGAACCGGCAGCCCCCTACATAGCAGGATGCCTAGAGAAAGGACTGCTGCTTGTCAGTGCCGGACCCCGGGTCATCCGGTTCGTGCCGCCGCTGACAGTCACCTCCGAAGATGTTACTACTATGCTCTCCATTCTTACGGAAGTGTTCGGGTCAATGGACAGATAGTACGGGGCGTGCTATCCTGAAACTCTTCAGCTCAGCTGAGGAGGATGTGCCGTATGATGAAAGAAGTTACCGTACACTTTACCGAGTCTCCGAACGCCTCGCCGGTGAACTTTTCCTTCGGGGTCCGGGCAGCTACGGCACTCGAGGTCTGCGGGTGCGCTGATTTCCGTCGGGACGGTCCGTGGCGGTATGAGGACAACCCCATCGTTGCCGTTATGGTGAACAATGAGCTGAAAAGCCTCTCCGACCCGATCGAATACAGCTGCAGGCTGGAGCCGGTCAGGCTCTTCAGCGAGCAGGGGAAACGGATGTACCGGCATACGCTTATCTACCTGCTGACTATGGCCGGTATGCACATCTGCCCGGAATGCGATCTGCTCATCGGGCACACCCTCGGAGACGGATTTTATTTCAGCATGTACGGCGGACTCCCCGTCAGCGACCGGTTCATCGATAACCTCAAGGCGGTTATGACCGAGTTAGCCGGCGAAGCTTTGCCGATCACCCTGCAGATCGAGTCGTATGACGAGGCGATTTCCTGGTTTGAGCGGGCAGGAAGGAGCAACAGCGTCCTCCTGCTCAAGGGGCAGAACCGGTCATCAATCACCACCTATGTATGCGGAAACTATAAAGATATCTCCTATGAACCGCTGCTGACTACCACCGCTCTGCTGACCCGGTTCGAGCTGCGCCGTTACGGCGACGAGGGAATGCTCCTTCGCTATCCTCGTTCAGCCGATCCGATGGAGATTGCACCGTTTGACGACAACCCGGTCATCTTCTCCATCTATCGGGAGTATAAACGCTGGGGTACGATTCTCTCGGCGGACTGCCTGGGAAAACTCAACCTGCTCTGTGAACAGCGGACCTACCCGCAGTTCATCCAAATAGCTGAATCGCTGCACAACAAGAAGATATCACAGATAGCCGACTTGATCGAAGCACGGCGTCATAGAGAAGAATCGCCTCTGAAGTTCATCCTTATTGCCGGTCCCTCTTCATCGGGAAAAACCACCTTCGCCCGCAAGCTGAGCATCCAGCTGCGGGTGCTGGGCCTCAAGCCCATCCCCATCTCACTGGACGACTACTACCGCAACCGGCCGGAGGTACCGCTCGATTCCGAGGGGAACCCTGATCTTGAGGCACTGGCCGCTCTTGATACCGATCGTCTCAATCGCGACCTCCTGGAACTCTCCCGTACCGGCCGGACCCATATTCCGAAGTTCGACTTCACTGCAGCCCGAAGAATCAGCGAGGAGAGCGAGGTTGTCCTGCCGGAAAACGGCATTATCATCCTTGAGGGGATTCACGGCCTCAATCCCGGTCTGACGCCCCATATACCGAAAGAGCAGAAGTTTACCATTTACATCTCTGCCCTTACGCAGCTGAACCTGGACAACCATAACCGTATCTCGACAACTGATAACAGAATCATCAGGAGGATCGTTCGGGACCACAACTTCCGGGGCATGCCTGCAGCCGCCACGCTCGCCATGTGGCCGTCGGTTCATAACGGGGAGAAACAGAATATCTTTCCCTATCAGAACAACGCCGATATCGCTTTCAACTCAGCCCTCGACTACGAGCTGGCTGTGCTCAAGCCCTTCGCCGAACCGCTGCTGAAGATGGTGAAGCCCAGCGATCCCCACTACTGGCATACAGTCCGGCTGCTCACGTTTCTCGAGAGGTTCCACCCGCTTCCCTCGGAGGCAGTGCCGGAGGATTCTCTGCTGCGGGAATTCATCGGGGGCTCAGTGTTTCACGGTTGCTGATTCAGTGCTCTGTCGAGCAGCTGCAGGTACTCCTCTCTGGAAATCTCCTCTGCGCCCATGCTCAGCAGGTGCGGGTTCATGATCTGACAGTCTATCATAACCATCCCCTCCCCCGTCAGTTTTCTGTAAAGCTCTATCAGGGCAATCTTTGAGGCATCAGGGACAGCGGAGAACATCGATTCACCAAAAAATGCCCTGCCGAGCTTCAGACCGTAGAGACCGCCGGAGAGGGCAGAAGACGACCAGACCTCCACTGAACGGGCATAACCGAGCCGGTGGAGCTCAATGTAGGCCTCGAGCATCTCGTCTGTAATCCAGGTTCCGCCCTGCCCCGGGCGCTCTGTTGTCTGACACGCACGGATTACCTGCACGAAGGCCCGATCAAAGGTCACGGTATAACCGCCGCGTCTGAGCCTCCGTTTCATGCTCCGTGATACATGCAGCTTTCCGGGAAGAATGACAGCCCGCCTGGGAGGGTTCCACCAGAGAATCGGTTCTCCGGGGTTGTACCACGGGAAGAGCCCCTGTTCATAGGCTGAAAGCACGACCCCCGGGGAGAGATTTGCCCCCACTGCGGCTATTCCCTCCCCTCCCTCTTCAGGCAGAGGAAACGCTATCCGTTCGTGCTCTCCGAGATAGGGAAAGGGTTCACCCATGGCTGCCGTTGGTCAGGAGACGGGTTCGCGGGCAGCCGCCTTGAGAACTATCTGGCCGTCAGCCGTATCAGCCTCGGCAGTACCGCCTCCTGACAGCCGTCCGAAGAGCACCTCATCGACAAAGAAGTCCTTCAGCGTCTCCTGTATCAGGCGGGAAATATTGCGGGCGCCGAACTCGTCAGAGTAGCCTTTGTTCATAAACCACTCCACCGCGCTGTCCGAGACTTTCAGGGTAACCCGCTTTTTCTTCAGCTGCAGGGCAAACTGATCAACCTCCTTGCGGACTATGCTCGTGATCTCAACCGGAGTGAGCCGCTTGAAGGTTATGATCTTGTCGAGCCGGTTACGGAACTCGGGGGAGAAAAACTTCTCAACAGCGTTGCCGAGGGATACCTGCCCCCCCTCAGTTTCAACAAACCCGATCATCCGCTTTCCCAGGTCCCGGGCTCCGGCATTGCTGGTCATGATGATGATGACATTCCTGAAGTCGGCCTTCCTGCCCATATTGTCGGTGAGGGTTGCGTAATCAAGAATCTGCAGCAGGATATTGTAGATATCCTGGTGCGCCTTCTCAATTTCATCAAGCAGAAGCACTGCATGCGGCTGACGGCGGACAGCGTCGGTAAGCAGCCCGCCCTCATCGTACCCGATATACCCGGGAGGCGAGCCGACAAGCCGACTCACCGTATGCTTCTCCTGATACTCGCTCATATCGAACCTGATCACAGGAAGGTCAAGAATATCGGCGAGCTGCAGGCACAGCTCAGTCTTCCCGACTCCGGTCGGCCCGACAAAGAGAAAGGAAGCCACCGGTTTCCGCTCATTGCCGAAGCCGGCTCGGCTGCGTTTGATCGCGCCGGCAACCGCCTTCACCGCCTCATCCTGGCCGAAAATTCTCTCTGCGAGCTGCGTATCGAGGATCTTGAGCCGTTCTGTCTCGGTCTTATTGACGTTTGCAACCGGAACACGGGCGATGGATGCCACAATTTTCTCTATGTATCGCACATCCACCCTGCGCACCTCATTCCGTTCAGACTCCCCTACCCCCGGCTCAGCCATCTGCAGCTGCATGCGGGCTCCGGCCTCATCAAGCACGTCTATCGCCTTATCCGGCTGGTTCCGTTCCCTGATGAATTTTGTGGAGAGGTCTACTGCTGCCCGTATGGCAGTATCGGTGTAGCGTACCCTATGGTAGTCCTCAAACCGTTCCCGCAGTCCTCTGAGAATCGATATGGTTTCTCCGGGGGTTGTCTCGGGAACCTCCACCTTCTGAAACCGCCTCGCGAGAGCGCCGTCACGGCTGAAGATCTTTTTGAATTCATCCTGGGTGGTCGAACCGATACAGCGGATCTTTCCCGAAGCAAGGGAGGGCTTCAGCAGATTGGCCCCATCAACCGAACCTCCCGAAACAGAACCGGCTCCGATGATGGTATGGATCTCATCGATAAAGAGGATGGACTCCCGCTTCTCAAGCTCCTGCAGAACCGCCTTCAGCCGCTCTTCAAAGTCGCCCCGGTATTTGGTACCGGCAAGCAGCGCCCCCATGTCAAGCTCGAAGACCTCGGTTCCTGCCAGCCGCTGCGGAACATACCCCTCATTGATACGCTGGGTTATGCCCACAGCAAGGGCCGTCTTTCCCACTCCGGGGTCTCCGACGAGGATGGGATTGTTCTTGATTCTGCGGCATAGCACCTGCAGGGTACGGTCAAGAATATCATCCCGGCCTATGAGGGGGTCAAACTGACCTTCCCGGTCATCCCGGGTCAGGTTGCGGGTATACAGCTCAAGCGCACTTTTCTTTCGGGCGCCCTGCCGCCTGCCGACGTTCTGTTCCTGGTCATCCCGCTCTTCACTGCTCTCTCCGCCGGCCTGTTCATCCGGGGTTCCCTCATCACGGCTTACCGGCTCTTCAGGAGCCTGCTGCTTACGGTGCAGGGGCAGCTTATGACTGATGGCTTCAAGGAGATTGTACTTCGTCAGCCCGGCCTGCACCAGAAAGTAGGCTGCATAGGACTCCGGCTCGTCAAATATTGAGGCAAGGAGGTCCGGCAGCTCCAGAAACTCCTTCTGGGCTGACTCGGTATGGAGGACTGCCCGCTCAATGACATCCTGAAATCCGACAGACTGGGTCGGCTCACCGGTCCCACCGGCTGGCGGCAGCTTCTCAGTGAAGAAGGTGTCCAGCTTCTGCTTAAGCTCCTGCACCCGAATCCCGGATGTCTCCAGAATGAAAACCGCCTCCTCATAGTAGAGAAGCGCATATAACAGGTGCTCAGGGGTGATGTACTCGTGACGGTACTCCCGAGCGGTAAGATATGCTGTTCCGAGGACCTCCTGGACAGCTTCTGATACTTTCATCTCAATCCTCCGGCATCTACGCCTTTTCCAGAATGCACTTCAGAGGATAATTCTCCTTGAAGGCCAAATGCATGACTCGCTCCGCCTTTGTCCTTGCAATATCGCGGGTATAGGTCCCCGCAATGCCCCGTCCCTTCTTGTGGACCTCAAGCATTATTCTCATCGCTTCCGGCAGCGGGTGGTGAAACACCTGCTGCACCGCTTTGACTACAAAATCCATCGTGGTAAAGTCATCATTCAACAGCACAACGTGGTACAGGGGCGGCTCCTCGGTCCTGACCTGCTGTTCAGTTACTGTCGAATACCCGGAATCTCCCCGGGATGAATCTGTCCCTTTCTGACCCTGAGGCATCGGTACTCCGTCCTACTCCCTGCCGTAGATATGGCGGAACTCATCAACCAGGTCGGATGCGGCAGCCCGGCACGACCCGCAGACAGTACCCAGCCCGGTCTGTTCCTGAAGCTGCTCCAGGGTATCAACCTCTCCCGATTTAACCAGCTGTTCAATCTGCTGGTCCGTGATCCCCTTGCACTCGCAAACAATCTTCGCCACCTGTTTCTTGAAGGGGTTTTCCCTCCCCAAACGCTCAAGGTAGTCGTCGATGGCCGCCCGGAGGGCCTTGTCACCGAGCACTGAGCAGTGGAACTTGTGCTGCGGGAGTCCTCCGAGCGCATCCGTGATCATGCTGGGGGTGAGGTTGTAGGCCTCCTTCAAGGTCATCCCCACCGCCATCTCGGACATCATGGAGGTGCTCGCAATGGCGCTCGCACACCCGTACGTTTTCCACTTGCACTCCGTAATTATATCATTTTCCACCTTGATCGCAACCAGCATCTGGTCGCCGCAGGCCATACTCCCCACAAGACCGCGCCCGTCATCCTGGTAGGCGCTGTCGTTGAGAATATTCTTGGGGTTCATAAAGTGTTCTTTCACCGTATCGGTGTAGACCCAGTCGAACATAAAGCTGTCGCTCATAGTGTTGACATCTCCCTGAGCCGCTTGATGATCGGCGGCAGTTTCTTTACAACATAATCAACTTCGTCCCGGGTGGTGAACCTGCCGATGCTGAAGCGGATGGAGCCGTGGGCAAGTTCTGCCCCCATGCCCGTCGCCAGCAGCACGTAGGATGGTTCAAGGGACCCGGTAGCGCAGGCTGAGCCGGTAGAGACTTCTATCCCCTCCAGATCCAGATAGAGAAGGATAGACTCCCCCTCAGCCCCGGGAAAGGAGATGTTCAGCGTCCCGGGCAGGATATCGGTCGGATGGCCGTTTATCCTGATGCTCGGTACAGAAGACGCAATCCCGTCGCGCAGCCTGTCCCGCAGGGAAGCGATCTTCTCCCTATCCTCATACAGGCGCTGCGCAGCAATTTCAGCGGCAGCGCCGATACCGACGATCCCCGGGGTATTGTAGGTCCCGGCCCGTCGCCCCCCTTCCTGGTGCCCGCCCCTGATAAGGGGCAAAACGGTAAGCCCTTCCCGAATGTACAGTGCGCCGATTCCTTTGGGTGCATGAAATTTATGACCTGAAATGCTCGCAAAGTCAACCTCAAGCTCATGCAGATCAAGCGGGATACGGCCGGCTGCCTGTACAGCGTCGGTGTGCATATAGGCTCCGCAGCTGTGTGCAGCAGCCGCAGCGGCTGCAATATCCTGCAGTGTTCCGATTTCATTGTTGGCAGTCATGATCGAGACCAGGGCCGTGTCTTCGTCGACTTCCCGCCTCAGCTGCTCCATGTCGATTTTTCCGGTTGAATCTACCCCCAGTACGGTAATCGGCATCCCTTTGCGCTGAAACTGCTCAACAGTCTCGATTATGCTCGGATGTTCGATAGCCGTGGTGATAATCCTCCGGCGGCCGGTCCCGGCAGAAGCCCCGGAGAATATCATATCGAGGACGGTATTGTTTGATTCCGACCCTCCGCTGGTAAATATGATCTCCTGCGGGTCAGCCCCGAGAAGAGCAGCAGTCTGAGCTCGGGCCCTCTCCACAGCAGCTGCCGCGGTCCTGCCGGCACTGTGCATGCTCGAAGCGTTTCCGTAGAGCGAAAAGCTCGCTGCTACCGCCTCAGCAACTGCCGGGTCAACTCTGGTCGTGGCATTATAATCCATATATACAATCTGCTCTGGCATATCTGCTTCCTCTTGTACATGTTCCGCTGCAGAAGGCCGGAACAGCACCGCTATACCCCTTAACGAAACACACAACACGTTGCATTACGCAGGCGCTGCAGCTTCTGCTGTTTCCGGGAACCGTCAGGATGAAGGAATACAGTCCCCTCTTTCGGCTCACCGCCGGCAAGTAGTAATAAATTACTTGCAGAATAAGGCATCGTCAAGCTTACCGTCGCGGAGGTCTTCATGAATATAGGATATGTTCCTCTTCACCGCCCACCTGATATGGTGTCTGCGGGCCCACTGCACATAGGCGCAGTCCCGGGGAAGATAGGAGGCGAACATCGCTTTAAAGGGTCCGACCGGCTGACAGCGGGGATTCTGCTCATACCGGCTGCTGTAGACCCGGCACAGACCTGTATCGGTATCGAGAAAGGTGCAGGGGTCACCGAGGTCGTAGATTACGGAGTTTCCCCGAATATGCTTCTCGCAGCAGCAGCGGCCGCATTTCAGACAGATGCTGTCCCACTTCTCCTGAAAGATTTCCCTGCGTTTTCTAATCCGCTGCCGTATTCCCATAGGATTTCTCCCGCACCTCCGCCGCCAGCTGAAGCTTCTCGATCAGCTCTTCGTCGTATGAGGGAAATATCTTCACCGGCGAAACGGTAATGATACCCCGCTCCAATTTCTGACAGTCAGTTTCATGATCCGCTGAGCTGCAGCCGGTTCTGTCAGCCCCCCCGCTGAGCATATAGGCCGTCCGGTCCCCCTCCCTGAATACCGGCTTCACGCTCCTGCCCTGATCCATCCTTGATATCCGGGCAGGCTCCCACCCCCGGATATCGCCGGAAGGGACGTTGATACTGAGAAGGATATCGGGTTTCCAGCAGGAGATAAGCAGCTGCAGATTTTCCAGGATCCACTTTGAGCCTGCTTCGACCGCTTCATCCCAGCCGGATTCGGAAGCGGAGACGGCAATTGAGGGTATGCCGAACATTGCTGCCTCGCGGGCTGCGGCGATGGTTCCCGAGTAGATGATATCCTCTCCGATATTCCATCCGTTATTTATCCCTGAGACCACCACGTCCGGCCGGCAGGGTACAGCACCCCCGAGAGCGTAGAGTACGCAGTCTGCTGGAGTGCCGCTGCAGGTGTAGACCTGCTCCTCAAGCCTGGTAAAAACAACTGCGCTGTGGACGGTCACTGCGTGGGAGACCGCGCTGCGGTTGGAGTCCGGGGCTGCGATCCAGAGGCTGTGCTCCCTCCTCAGCCTGGAGGCAAGACGCTGCAGGCCGGGACTCTCAATTCCGTCATCGTTTGTGAGCAGTATTTCCATGGCTGTTCTTCGGTCCGTCATTCGCTCTGCTGGGCGGGGGGGCTGAGTATGATTTTTGCGCTGGCTGCAGGGCTGTAGATAAACCAGGCGGGATGGAAACCGAAAATATGCTCATACTCTTCCAGTTTTTTCGTGTAGGGTTCAACCGCATCCTGACGCATGAGGGTGAGGGTACAGCCGCCGAAGCCGGGTCCAATCATCTTCGAACCGTAGCAGCCGTGCGTCTCAACAGCCCGTTTCGTAAGCCAGTCCACCTCCGGACAGGAGACTTCGAACAGGTCCCGCAGCCCGGCCTGGATCCTGTTCATCGCCTTTCCGAAAACAGCCGTATCCCGGTGTTCAAGGGCAAAAGCGGCATCCCGGGTAACCCGGCTCTCCTGAATGACAAAGTAGCAGATCTTCTTCTGGTCTTCCGGCAGGTTCTCCGAAGCGCTCTTGATATCAGCGGAGGAGACCTCACGGATCACGGAACCGCTCGATCGCTCCTTGATAGCGGCAAAGCCTGTCTGGCACGCCTCTTCCCGGTAGAGCAGCTCCTCTCGGATGGAGAACTGGGGTATATCGCTCTCCGTGATAAGAAATACATCGTTTTTCAGGTTAAGCGGTATCTCAGTGTAATCAAGGGAATGCATGTCGAACAGCAGCAGTACTCCCTCTTTGGCGTAAAGCATCGCCATAACGTCGACAAGACGGGATTTTTCCTGCATGAAGGATGTTTCGGCAAAGTATACTGCCTGAATGAGCTGAGTGTCCTCGATGTCAAGCTGGTGCAGAGCCTTCACCGCCAGCGCAGCCGCCGTGCAGAGCGCTGTCGAGGATTTAAGACCTACTTTCTCGGGGATGCTGCCCGTAACGGTGATGTTCAGCCCCTTGAACACATAGTTGCGCCGCAGCAGTTCGTAGAGGACTCCCTTGATATAGTTAGCCCATCGGTCTTCACGCCGATACTTGAGGTTGGGAATAGTTGTTCTCTTGCGCTCTCCATAATCAGCAGAATAGAACCGCAGGGAGTTGTCGTTCCGTTTCGACACTGCAACTTCCACGTAACGATCCAGCGCTCCGGTCAGGGAAAACCCGTCACAAAGATCCGAGTACTCACCCATTAACGTGACAATACCTGGAACAGAAGCTGCAGCCCCGGGGGATTCACCGTATTCCGCCGCATGCAGTGCACTGATATCGCTCATCTGCACCCCCATGATGAATTGTAGGATAAATAAAGAGTAATTGCAACTGAAACTTGTACATGACCCCTTCCGGACGAACCCCCGGGACCGGGACAGAGAGAGGGGCCAGGGAAAGAAAAAACCCCGTCCGCATATGAGACGGGGTTTTTCGGGCGCTGGTACTGCCCGATTCCGGGGCCGACAGAACCCTCTGCCGGATCAGTCCTTGATGCCGTACTTCTTCTTGAACCGTTCCACTCTTCCGGCGGTGTCGACAAGTTTCTGCTTGCCGGTAAAGAACGGATGACAGCTGGAACAGATTTCCACCTGCAGATCCTTGACGGTGGATTTTGTTTCGATGACATTGCCGCACACACAGGTGATGGCGGTCGGCTCGTATTTGGGATGTATGCCCTTCTTCATAAACTCCTCCAAAATATATTGCGGTCCGCTGTCTGGGCAGGACTTCCGATCAGTGAAGCGGTCAGCTTCCCTGGCGGCCGGGCGCCTGTACAGCAGATCAGGTATCGTAAGCAGATGCTCCTGTGTTCATCGAACGCAGGAACGCCTCATTATTCTTACTTTTCTTCATTCTGTCAATGAGCATTTCCGTCATTTCGATGTCCTCGAGGGAGTTGAGCGCATTGCGGAGAATCCACATCTTCGACATCTCATTCTCAGTCAGCAGCAGGTCTTCCCGGCGTGTTCCTGACTTCTTTATGTTTATTGCAGGAAACATCCGGCGATCGGCCATACGACGGTCGAGGACGATTTCATTGTTTCCGGTTCCCTTGAACTCCTCGAAGATCACCTCGTCCATCCTGGAACCGGTTTCCACAAGCGCAGTGGCAACAATGGTAAGGCTCCCCCCATTCTCGATATTCCGCGCCGCACCGAAAAACCGTTTGGGCTTATGCAGCGCGTTGGAATCGACGCCTCCGGAGAGGATCTTACCTGAAGTCGGCACGGTCTGGTTGTACGCGCGGGCAAGCCGGGTAATGGAATCGAGGAGTATCACCACATCGCGTTTATGTTCCACGATTCTCTTCGCCTTCTCAATAACCATCTCGGCTACCGAGACATGCCTGGTGGCCTGCTCATCAAAGGTGGAGGCGATCACCTCCCCCTTCACATTGCGCCGCATATCGGTCACCTCTTCCGGACGCTCATCGATCAGCAGGACGATGAGTTCAACTTCGGGGTTGTTCTCAGAGATGGCATTGGCGATTTTCTGCAGCAGGATCGTCTTTCCGGCCTTGGGCGGGGAGACAATCAGTCCCCTCTGCCCCTTGCCGATGGGTGAAAACAGGTTTATCAGCCTTGTCGAGATATCGCCGCTCGCGCTCTCAAGATTGAGCCGCTGATCCGGGTAAAGCGGGGTGAGACTGTCGAAACCGACTCGGGTCTGGGCGTGCGCCGGGTCATCGTTGTTGACCGTTTCGACCCGCAGCATGGCAAAGAAGCGCTCCCCATCCTTCGGGGGCCTGATCTGCCCGGCCACGGTATCGCCGGTCTTGAGGTTAAAGAGCCTTATCTGCGACGGGGAGATGTAGATATCGTCCGGTCCCGGCAGGTAGCTGTTCTGGGGGGATCGGAGGAAACCGTATCCGTCGGGGAGAATCTCCAGTGAGCCGTAGGCGTAGATGACCCCGCCGGTGCGGGTATGCGCCTTGAGCACTTCCACAATCACTTCCTGCTTCTTCATGACCAGCAGGGAATCCATGGGTACCCCCCATTCGGATGCTTTATCACGGAGGGCGGGCACGCTCATGGTGGAGAGATCATTGATGCTCAGTTTCTCTCCCTCATGCACATGAGAGTTCGAGCGATGCTCATTGCCGTTCTGCTCTGCCTGGACTCCGCTTGAAAAGGCCGCCAGTTCAGCTGCCGTATCATCCCGCTGTCCATGCTGGCTCGGGCGCCTGCCTGAGTTCTGCCGGCTGTTTTTGCCGCCGCCTGTGCTTCTGTCCTGGCTGTTCTGCGTACGGTAGTTTTTTTTCTGACTGTTTTTTTTATCACGGTCTGAAGAACCTTC
>CAYSRK010000159.1:0-4414 GCA_964433385.1 uncultured Spirochaetales bacterium | reverse complement strand
ATTCTTGCCCGCAGCATCGTTACCGCGCTCGGCGGCCGGATTGAGATCATAGGGCGCGAGCATCTTCCCGCCGCACAGCGGATCTGCATCGTCGCAAACCACCGCAGCCTGGTCGATATTCCCCTCATTGTGGGCTATATCCCTATTCCTATGGGTTTTATCGCCAAGAAGGAACTGCTGCGCATCCCGATTCTCCACACCTGGATGAAGGTGCTCGGCTGCATCATGATTGACCGCTCCAATCCCCGCTCTCAGGTCAGGGCGATTCTGGACGGTGCGAAGGCAATTTCTGCAGGCCGACCCCTGCTGATCTTCCCCGAGGGAACCCGCAGCAGGAGCGAGTCCTTCGGCAGGTTCAAACCGGGTAGCATTAAGCTTGCCACCCGCTCACAGGCAGTTATCGTACCAATAACCATCCGTAATTCCTCCAGCCTGTTCGAGGCGAAGCGCGGCGTTTCGAGGCAGACTGTGCAGCTGATCATCCATCCATCCCTGCCCACCGAAGGCCTGGACGAGGCGGAGCTGAAGGCACTGCCCGAGCGGGTGTTTGCCGCTGTCAGGGAAGAAGGATCAGGAATGTAGGCGGCAGCCCTGCTGAGCCGGAAGAACTTCAATATTTCAAATTGCCTCATTGCTGAGATGCTGGTACAATGACAGGGAATAGAACATATCTAAGGAGCTATACATGGATGTAAAGAGTCTTCGTATTAATGGAAAAAGACTGCGGGAGACTATTGAAGCCTCGGCACAGATCGGCAAGACGGCGAACGGCGGACTGGAACGGTGCGCTGCCACCGATGAGGATAAGATTGGACGGGATCTGCTGAAGAAATGGTACCAGGAATGCGGTTGTGAGGTTGTCATCGATGAGATGGGCAATATGTTTGCCGTACGTCCCGGAAAAAAACGTGAACTCGGAGCGGTGCTCTCAGGATCCCATTTTGACACGCAGAAACCGGGCGGAAAATTTGACGGCATCCTGGGCGTGCTCGGCGCACTGGAAGTTATGCGGGTCATCAATGAACAGGGGATTGAGCTTGAGCGTGATCTGATCATTACCAACTGGACCAACGAAGAGGGCGGCTGGTATGCGCCGGCATGTATGGGTTCCGGCGTATGGGTCGGCAACATCACCAAGGAGTGGGCCTACGACCGGCGGGACCGGGACGGTAAAACCCGCTTCGGCGATGAACTGGAACGGATCGGCTACAAGGGAACTTTTCCCGCCGATTACCGCAAGTGGAACATCTACGCAGCCTATGAACTTCATATCGAACAGGGACCGGAGCTTTACCGCGAGAAGCTTCAGATCGGAGCTCCCAAGGGGATTCTCTGCCTGCACTGGTACGATGTCTACCTTGAGGGAACTGCCAACCAGGTGGGACCGACTCCCATGATCGGCCGCAATGACGCGCTGCTTGCCTTTTCCGAGATGAACATCGTGGTGAACAAGATAGCCCACCAGATGGGGAACATGGTCTCTACTGTCGGTGAGATCCAGAACCATCCGAACTCCCGGAATATCATCCCGGACGGAGTCCATTTCACGGTGGATATCCGCTCATGGGACGATGATCATGCTGTAGAGGCGTGGAAGATGATGAAACGTGAGTTTGAGGTCATTGCCGCCAGACGGGGATGCCCCATCCGCACGGAGGAGACCTGGAAGGTTGAGCATGCCCCGTTTGACCAGGGACTGTGGGATCGGGTTGTTGAGACATCGGAAGAGCTCGGTTACAGCTGCAAGCGCATGATCTCCGGTGCAGGTCATGATATGAGTGAGGTCAATAAGGTTACCCGCGGCGCCATGATATTCGTTCCGAGCATCAACGGCAGAAGCCACGTTGAAGTCGAGGATACCCCCTGGGAAGACTGTGAGCGCGGTGCGAATGTGCTCCTGCACTGTATTCTCAAAACTGCGAACGAAGTCTGAATCAGTCCGCGGGCGGTGCTCCGGATATCGGGGGAGGGCAGTGCTCTCCCCTTTTTCATTTGCTCACCCCGGCTCTCTCCGCAGCCCAGGACGACAGGGAAAGAATATAGACAAAAAACGCGATACAGTTTACTGTTTCGCTACAGTATGAACAGCGCAGTCAGGATTACCGATCTAACCTTTTCCTATACTCAAGCTTCAGAAGGCGAAGCTCCACCTCTCTTTGAGCAGTGCAGCGCCTCATTCAGCAGGAGCATGATCCATGTGATCTTCGGACGGCCCGAGTCGGGGAAGACAACGCTTGGACGGATTGCCGCAGGCCTGGTCCCCTCCTTCAGCGGCGGAACCATCAGCGGTTCTGTCGAAACAGACGGGAAGGATGTGCTTGCCCTGCGCGGCTGTCAGCTGCTGGAACATATAGGGGTGGTCTTTCAGGACCCGGATGAGCAGATTCTCATGGCGAGGGTCGAGGATGAGATCGTCTTCCCCCTGGAGTCCATGGGACTTAACCGGCCGCAGATGCATGAGAGACTGGAGAACGAGATAACCTTCTGGGACCTTGATGAGCTGCGTACAGTGAACCCCGGCAACCTCTCAGGCGGAGAAAAGAAGCGGCTGCTGCTGGCAGTGCTCTGCGCGGTGAATCCGGCTGTATGGGTGCTGGATGAGACGTTTGAGGAGCTGGACCAGCAGTGGCGGGAGATCCTGATCAAGCGGGCGGTGGAATCGAACCGGACCGTTCTCATCCTTGCGTCAAAACATATTCCGCTCTACGATCTCTACGTCTCCTCGTGGAATCTGATCAGTGAGCGGCAGATTGTTCAGTGCTCGCGGGATGAAGCTCTGCACGGTCTCGGGGACAACTGGGAGCACAAGAAACTGCACCCGACCCTCCCCTATGTTTCCAAGGATTCCATGCGGCGCCAGCCGCTTTTATCGGTACGGCATCTTTCCTTCAGCTACCAGGAATCGGGCTCTGAAACCGATTTTACCCTCTACGTTGACGATCTCGATATCTACAGCGGTCAGATAACTGCGTTCTATGGACCCAACGGTTCGGGGAAGAGCACACTGAGCAGGCTGCTCTGCGGTCTCCTTACCCCTGATCGGGGAGAGATTCACATACCCGCCAAGAACGGGAAACTGCGCCGCGCCTCACCGTCTGCGCTGCAGAGGTACTGCGGCTACGTCTTTCAGAATCCCGACAACCAGATATTCCTTCCGACGGTTGCGGATGAACTGATGTACAGCCTGCTGCAGGCAGGTATCGACCGGAGTGAGGCGAAGAGCCAGGCCGCTACCTGCGCCCAGCTCTTCGGGCTCCGAAACCTGCGGGAAACACCGGCGACCATGAGCTACGGGGCGAGAAAGCGACTTCAGGCAGCAGTCTGCTACCAGCTGGACAGGGCCTGCACGATCTTTGATGAAGCTGATTCCGGAATCCTCTTTTCGGAGTATATCCGCTTCATTGACCTGTTCATCAAGCGGGAATCAAGCCTCATTATGATAACCCACGATGCGCGCATAGCGGAAAAACTGGCCGACCGGGTGGTAGAGTTTCAGGACGGAAGGGCGAAACTGAAGGAGAGCGGGCATGGTTGAGTCTTCCTACCGTCACCGCGACAGTTTCGTTCATAATTTTGACCCCCGCGCAAAACTCCTGCTGCTCGTCTTCGGGACAGCGGCGCTGTTTCTGCCGGTACGGATTGAGTATCCGGCAGCATACACCGCCGTCTGGATTCTGCTGGCTGCCCCAACAGCAGGCTTCAGGCATATGTTTTCCCCCTTCAAGCTCCTTCTCCCCCTGATCATTCTGATACTGCTGCTTACGCCACCCTTCTACCGGGAGGGTGCGGCCCTGATAACCTACCGGCGCTGGATACTGCTGACCGAAGAGGGGCTTATGAGGTCTCTGCAGCTGATCATCCGGTTTACCGGCATCACCTATCTGTTTTTTCTCTACTTTGCCTCGACAACGCTCAATCAGGTTGTTCTGACACTGCGCTGGTATGGACTTCCCCAGAATGCCGCTTTGGTGGTGAGCATGTCCTTCCGGTTTATCCCTTTCATAACCTCCACCTACCGGCAGGTCATAGAAGCCCATAAGCTGCGCGGAAGCTACCAGGCCGGGATGTGGGGCTGGTCGCGCATTCAGAGCCTGATCCCCGTGCTGACCTCGGTACTCATAAAGTCAGTCAAGGCTATTCCGGTTATGGCTATGAGCCTCGAGCACCGCGGTTTCGGGGCAGGGGTCAAACGGACAGTGTACCAGCGGCTGCGGGGAGGGCGCGTCCCCTTTACCCATTTCATAATTTCCGCTATTATTGCAGCCACCCTGCTGTTCCTGCCGTACGCCGCCTTCTGAACAACTGAACCGGCTGCTGAAACGTACACCTGCAGCTGCAGGGGACATGTCCGCTCCTGTGAAGGTGTGTACTGAGGCATCAGCGCAGGCTGAACCGGAGACCATGCGGGAGCGGC
>CAYSRK010000158.1:0-2441 GCA_964433385.1 uncultured Spirochaetales bacterium | reverse complement strand
GCTCGGGCAGATTATCTCATCCCCGGCCTTGATCCCGCAGGCCCACAGTGCGCTCAGCAGCCCGGCGGTACCGTTGCAGAAGCCCAGCGCGTACTCCATGCCGAGCCAGGAGCTCATCTCCTTCTCAAACTTCTTGGTGATATCGGTTCCGCTCATTGAACGCCGGTGCAGAACCTCCAGAACCGCCTCTTCATCCTCCCGGGTTATAATCGGCCAGGCGAACAGCTGTGGATGTTCTTGGGTAACCGCGGGCCTGCCGCCCTTTACTGCTAACGTACTCATATCGTATTCCTCTTTATTCACCCTGGTGCGAATAGACCGTTACCCCTCCCGAAACGGTCCGGACAATATCAAGGGAGTCCTGCTTCCCGTCATAGCCGAAGATGACCAGATCAGCCGGTTCCCCGGCATTCAGGCTCCCTTCGGGATGGCTGAGGCGAAACAGCCGCCGCGGGTTGTCGGTGCACAGGGAGAGCGCCTCACAGAGGGAAGCCCCGGCAGCCCGCATAAACTGGACTATGTCCCAGTCAAGCAGGTGGGCTGCTCCAGAGAGCAGTTCGGTCCCGGGCAGACCGATATGACCGTCTTCAAAGACCTCGACAGTCACATTCCCCCAGGTGTAGACCCCCTTCGGATACCCGCCGAACGGGGAGACGTCGCTGACAAGAATCAGCCGTCCGCTCCCCTTCGCCCGATGGATCACCTTGATCACGTCGGGTCCCAGGTGGTGGGAATCGGTAATTATGGAGGCGTACATGTCGTCGCTGGCTAACTGCGCCCACAGATAGTTCTTAAGGCGCGGTATCATAAGGTTGCTGCCGTTCCCGAGGTGGGTGGAGAGCACCGCTCCCGCTGAGACAGCCTCGGCTATGATCTCGGGGGAAGCTGCCGTGTGCCCAATCGCCGCGGCGACGCCCGCCGCCGTTATCTCGCGAATAAACTCTATTGCTCCGGGAAGTTCCGGAGCGAGGGTGATAACCTTGAGCAGATCCCCGGCGGCCTGCTGCCACCGGCTGAACTCCTCCAAATCCGGGTTGCGCAGGACTGAGGCGTCATGCGTGCCCCGCGCTCCGCTCTCCCTTGAGATAAAGGGGCCTTCTATATGAATCCCGGCAACGCCCCTTCCGACTGCCGCATCCTGTTCCGCGGCGCTGCGGATCACCTCGATGCTGCGCAGGATCCGCTGCTTCTCCGCTGAGGTAACCGTCGCGAAGTGCTTCGTCACCCCGGAGGCTGCCAGCAGCAGCACCAGATCTCTTACCTGCTCCGTATCAAGCGCCCCGCTGACGTAGTCTATCCCGCGGTACCCGTTGACCTGTATGTCGATAAACCCGGGGGAAACCCAAAGTCCCCCCCCGGGTCCTTCCTTCCGTTCGCGGCTGACGATAACCCCATCCATGATCTCAAGCGAGACCTGATCACCGTCAGCCGGTACTGTACCGCATATCTTCATCCGCTGCTTCTGCTCCTTGCGGTCAAGGCACACTCCATTATAGAGTGCTCCCTGACCTCATCGCCCCACATGCCGTACATTTGTATGACAACATAACGCATATTGCAATAAAAAAAGAAACAATCCACCCATTGCGCATCTTTTAACGGTATTGTTCATACATGTGGACAATGCTCAACGCGGTAGCGCAGCCCATCCGCTCTGCCGTACCCGCACTGCGCATGCCTGAGGAAACCGAGGCAGAGGAACCGGAATACCGGCTCCTCTGCACTCTTGCGGCCCTGCGAAGGAAATGCTACTGGTATTTGGCCACGATCTCCTTCGAAACCTGCTCAGCCCATGAAAGGGCATCCTCGACGCTGCGTTTTCCGTTGACTGCGTCAACAATTGCAGTACCGAGCGCTTCGTTTGACACCTCACCGCTGAAAGGAGCTGCGAACCTGTCCATATAGTGCTGGTTCTGCACCTCGGCAACGGCGATCATATCCTTGAGGATCGGATGATTGAGGATCTCGGGATCTTCCATCAGCGACTTCTGAACCGGGAGCCAGCCCACCCTCAGGGTATTCTCACGGTTGATCTCCATGCTCGCGTTGAACTTCAGGAACTCCAGCCCTGCAGCTTTTTTGTCGGAAAAAGCCGAAACAGCCAGTCCCTCATCGCCGCCGATTCCTGCTATGCGGTCAACCATCGGCATCGGAGCAATGCCCATGCTGCCTTTGATCTTCGAAGCTTCACTGGTATTGCCGTAGCTCCAGAGGCTCGGCCACTCGAACACCATCGCCGTGCTGCCCTGCACAAAGCGGGATCTGCGGTCGTTGCCTGAGTCGATCGTCCAGCTCGCCGGGTCAACTACCCCGGCATCAAAGAGCTCTATATAGAGTTCAAGCGCCTTCTTGCCTTCCGGACCGTTGAATGTCGGATTTCCGGCTTCATCAAAGAGCGAGTCGCCGCCGCAGAGATAGTAGAGCAGCTCAAAATCCTGGAC
>CAYSRK010000157.1:0-5755 GCA_964433385.1 uncultured Spirochaetales bacterium | reverse complement strand
CAGCAGAATCCTCAGGACCGAGACCGCCTGCAGTGCCGGCATTGCGGTGCTGCTCGGAAGGCTGGGGTACCTGTAGCGTGTACTTGCGGCTCAGAGGCCTGCTTTGGGTCGGCAGCAGATATAAAAAAAGGTAGTTAGGGAGGGTGTCTATGGACTTCTGGTTAGCTGTGGTGATCATTGTTGTTGTCGGTTCTGTTATGGAAACTGTCCGGCAGTATCTGAAGCGGAGCGACCGGGGAAGTTCGGCTGCTGATAAGCGGATTGCTGAGCTGGAAGCTGCCGGCAGAAAGCTCGAGCAGCGGCTGGGCAATCTGGAAACCATCATACTGGAGCTGGAGAAGGAAAAATCCTACAGCAGCTGAATGAAACAGGGGGAGAGGCATGGCGCACTGCACGACAGCCGCAGCTGAGGCGGTACTCGATAAAAGCTTTCCAGTTCTGGACAAAGGCTTTGTCAGGATGGTGGATTATCTGGGTTCAGATGAACGGATTGTCCAGGCGGCCCGTGTTTCCTACGCGGCTGGGACAAAGACCTACAGAGAGGATCGGGGGCTGATCCGTTACCTGCTGCGCAACGATCACACCTCACCGTTCGAGCAGGTCAACTTCACCTTCCATATTAAGATGCCGATATTCGTCGCCCGGCAGTGGGTCCGTCATCGCACCGCCAGGCTCAATGAGATTTCGGGGCGCTACAGCATCATGACCGACGAGTGCTACCTTCCCGAGCCCTCTGCCGTCGCCTTTCAGAGCAGCGACAACAAGCAGGGACGCAGCACCGCTGCGGTGCCTGAAGATGTGAGCAGCAAAGCTCTGAGGCTGCTGGAGGAGGACCAGAGACGTTCCTATGCGGTCTATCAGGAGCTGCTCGATATGGGATTGGCCCGAGAGCTTGCCCGGATCAACCTGCCGCTGAGTCTCTATACCGAGTGGTACTGGCAGATGGACCTCCATAATCTCTTCCACTTCCTCCAGCTCCGCCTTGATTCCCATGCCCAGTATGAAATCCGCTCCTATGCGGCAGTGCTGCTGCAGCTGGCCCGGACCGTGTGCCCGATCGCCTGCGAGGCGTTCGAGGAGTACCGCCTCGGGGGAAGCTCTTTTTCCAGCCGGGAGACGCAGGAACTTATCCGGATGGCTGACACGGAGCGCTGCACCCTGCAGGGGAGAGAGCGGGAGATTCTGTTTGAGAAACTCGGGCTGAAAGACAGCTGAGGACACCGCCTACTTGACCAGCATCAGGTCCGGCCGTTCCTCGAGCTGTTCCGGGTTCTCGATATGCTCCTGGAAGATCTGCATCGCTTTGGTGAGGTAGAAGCTGTCGGCGATTCGCTTGTCCAGAGTGAAGCTGAACTGGACTGTGTCCTTGATATACTCATTGTCGTTGTCGTCGAGTATTTTTGCCCTGTGCATCTTGCCCATGGTCACGAACAGGGAAGTTGTCCCCCAATCGAACATGTAGTGCAGGGGGGGGTTGTGGATGTTCAGGTTCCCCAGATTGGCGATGAATGCGGTGACATGCAGACCGTCATACTCCCGGATTCTGCGCGGCAGACGGCCGTTGCGGTCGAGATGCCGCAGCAGGGCAATAGTCAGACGCTTCAGCGGACGCGGCATGCGCAGGAAGTATTCGATCAGCTTCCTGCTCTCGCTCTCCTCATCGCGCAGCGCGAGGTTGATCGCCTGGCGCATGATCGCCGCAATCTCCTCGAAGTGCATATCATCTTCGAAACGGACGAGGGCGTTTCTGTTGGAATTTTCCTCCTGCCCATCCTTCCTGACAACGAAGTTGAACGAAATTTCATTTCTCTGCCACAGCTGGTAGTCAGCGACGAACCTGTTCAGTCCCGGACGCAGGGCGACGGTGCGGCAGAATGCGGCAATGATAAGATCGTAGATCCGGTATTTCCTCTCGCCGGCCTCGCGGTTCTTCTTCTGAATGA
This sequence comes from uncultured Spirochaetales bacterium, assembly GCA_964433385.1. Lineage (GTDB taxonomy): Bacteria > Spirochaetota > Spirochaetia > JABMQR01 > JABMQR01 > M55B182. The sequence goes on along the minus strand of CAYSRK010000157.1, from coordinate 3,812 downwards.
ACTGGACCGCATTGGTCATCTCGACTTCAAGGGTGTAGTAGATCAGCGCATCCGCTTTTTTCCTCGAAAGGTAGGGGTGAACTCTCTGTACAAGGGGGATATCTACGGCTTCAACCGCGTCGTTTCTTCTCGGCATGGTACCTTCTGTTATTCGGCAGCCAGAAAAACCAGGCGGACCCGCTGTTACGCTCTGCAGCAGAAGGCAGCTGAAGCTGCCGCAGGTTTCTGGTTTCCCTCGATACTGCGTACTGGAACAGCAGCCGGACTTCCGCCGCTGCATAGCGGCCTCTTTCCGGTCTGCATTATTCTGTGCCAGGCAGAAAACTCTGCTGGGCACCTGACTGGAGCTTGATTACATCTGTGCGCCGGACGGGCTCAGGTAACAAACGGAAAGGCGTCCGGAATCAGCACAGTCGGTATCCGGTCCCTATCATCATGGCGAAAGATACAGGCATAGTGAACAGGCCTGAACCTTCTCCCTGCACAACTAATTTCCTTCAGTATATTTTGTTTTTAATTCTCGCGCAAGCATCACTTTATGCATATAGGCACTTTTCATGTCAGCCTCAAAGGCATTGTTGTCGGCGTAGCTGCGGCCCAGGACTCTCTCCCACAGGGTGTGGGGCTCCATGCACAGGTAGAAGAATACCTTCTCCTGCCATTCCCTGCTGAAGCTGTTGAACAGGTGGGAGAAGAGTCTGAGCTTTGTCTCCTCCGGGTAGGTGAACTTGCCGGCTGAGTCAGAGAGGGGTATCTGAAGAACCTTGCTCGGGATACCGGTTTCACGCAGCTTTTTCAAAACCGGTCGTATGAACGTCAGGGTCCCGATTGAGACCATGACCGTCAGTTCCGGGTCAAACCGGTCCTGCAACGTTTCTGCGGCCGCGGTATACTCCTCCTCCCACCCTTCGAAGCAGACCATGGGGTGGAAGTGGAAGCCGACGAGACCGCCGCGGTCTCTGATTCGCTGAGCGGCTGCAATCCTTGCCTCCAGGGACGCGGTCCGGTGCTCTTCATGACGGATGACCGTCGGCGCATTGAGCGACCAGGTAGTGATCACGTTCGGCGGTACGGCAAGCGTGCGGGACCACTCGGTGACAGCCGACTTTGTTTTCAGCTCCAGGATAACGTTCGGACAGCTGCGGGCAAATTCAAAGAGATCATCCAGAAGGCCGTTGCGGTTGCCCCACATGAGAGAGTCAGAGGACTGTCCGGTGCCGATATGGTAGACGGTATCCGGATCGAGCGAGTCGCGTATCCTGCGAAGCCGCTCTCTGAGGTCCTTGTAGAAGTAAATGTGCTGATGTTCATAGAACGACTGTATCGAGCAGTAGCTGCACCCGTAGCCGCACTGCTGAACGGCATCGAGGGTGAGCAGGTTGCAGCAGCGGGTCTTCTCTCCGGCCACGGGGCACCGGCCCATGATATTCTCCTCCCCGCCCTCCTTCAGGACGCAGGTGTAGGATGCCGGGGGTACGGTGACCGGATCCTCCCCGTAGACGATTGGCCGGCTGCGCAGGAGGGATATCTTCTCCTCAAGGTCGGCCAGCACCGCTCGGCTGCGCTCCTTAGCCCGCAGCCCTTCGGCTGCAGCCCTGTTCCACAGGAGCTTGAGGGGTCCGCTGTTCCACTGATGCAGGTCGGCGGCCGTCTCAATGACCTTTCGGGTCTGCTGGTAGGAGAGCCGAAGCTCATCCGCTTCGGCGATGATGAACCGCTGCTCCTCTTTTGAAAGGGCGATAAAGGGTTTCTGCGAGAAGAGGGCTGTTCTGCCGGGCTCGGGAGCGGCCGAAGATGTTTTCACAGGGTGGAGTGTATCGTTGCGCGACCTGCGTGTAAAGGAGAGGCAGCTTTCCTGAGCGGCTTTCCAGTTGTTTTTTCCGCGGGTTTGGCAGTATCTTGTAGGTACTATGAAGGATGCCCTCAAGGAGTCTGTACGGACGTTTCCCCATAATCCCGGGGTCTATCTCATGAGAGACGCCGACAGCAAGATAATCTATATCGGCAAGGCGAAGGACCTGCGTCGGAGGGTGCTTTCCTACTTCACCGGCGGAAGGGACCTGAAGACCCGGATACTGGTGGATAAGATCCGTGAGATTGAGTACATCATAACGGGAAACGACTACGAGGCCCTTATTCTCGAGAACAATCTGATCAAAAAGTGGAATCCGCGCTACAATATCAACCTCAAGGACGGGAAATCCTATCCGGTTATCAGGATAACCAACGAGGAGTATCCGCGGGTCTTCAAGACTCGCCGGATCGTACATGACGGCTCTGAATATTACGGACCGTTCGCCGATGTGGGAAAGCTTGATCTCTATCTTGAGCTGATTGAAAAACTGATTCCCCTGAGGCTCTGCCGCGGACCGCTGCGCAGAAGATACGCCCCCTGCCTCTACTACCATATCGGGCGGTGCAGTGCCCCCTGTGCCGGGAAGATTACGCCTGAAGCATATAAAGTCCATGTTGACCGCATCAGGCAGATGCTCAGCGGTGATATCCGTCAGATGGAGCAGCTGCTCAAGGACGAGATGTTCCGGGCAGCCAAGGAGCGGCAGTACGAGAAGGCGGCTGAAGCCCGTGACAGCCTGGCAGCCCTCGAGTCGGTGCAGACGCGGCAGCAGGTAGAAGATTTCAATCCGGAAAAACGCGATTATGCAGCCTGCGCGATCCGTGAGCATGTCTGCACCATATCAGTGTTTCAGATGCGGGAGGGAAAACTGGTTGGACGGGACCTCTTCCGGGCGGAGACGTTTGCATCAGAAACCGACGTCCTGGCTGAATTTGCCCTGCAGTACTATCGTGAAGCGGAGGATGTGCCTGACTACCTCTACGTATCGCATGACGTCGATACCGAACTGCTGCAGGGGTACTTCGACCGCGAGCTCTCGGCAGCTATGAAGGCAGTAAAGCCCACCGACGGCAAGCACTACCGGATACTTAAAATGGCCCTGGAGAATGCCGTCACGGACGTGGACCGCCGGCTGAAGAAACTGGAGAATATCGCCGGCCTTGAAGTTCTGATGGAGGAGCTCAGCCTTAAAAGACTGCCGCGCAGGATTGAAGGTTTCGATATAGCGCAGCTGTCGGGAACCCATCCGGTTGCATCCCTTGTTTCGTTCTACAACGGAGTGCCGGATAAGAAGCAGTACCGCAGGTTCCATATAAAGACGCTTGAAGGGCGGATTGATGACTATGAGGCCATCCGCGAGGCGGTTGCCCGCAGATATACGCGCATGCTCAACGAGCATTCTCAGGAACCTGACCTGATCATGGTTGACGGCGGGAGGGGGCAAGTCTCGGCAGCCCGGGAGATTCTCGATACCCTGGGCCTTCAGCGGGTAACGGTGATCGGACTGGCCAAGGAATTTGAGGAAATTCATACGCTCGACCGGGAGAAACCGCTCAGGCTTGACGCCCGTTCGGAGGGGCTGAAAGTGCTCCAGGCGGTGCGGGATGAGACGCACCGGTTCGCCACCTCATTTAATCAGCAGCTGCGCAGTCGGGATGCAGGCTTTTCCCTCCTTGAATCTGTGGAGGGTATCGGTCCGGTCCGCAGCCGGCGTCTTATGGAGACTTTCGGCTCACTTGAATCAATTGCCGCCTCCTCGGCAGAGGAGATAGCCCGCAGGTGCGCCGTTCCGCTGAAGACGGCGGCAGAGCTGCTGCGGCAGCTGAAGCTCTGACGGTCAGATAAGCGACAGACTGTGGTGCCGGAACGATGCGGGCCGGTGGGGCCCCGCCCGACCCCCCCCCCGCGGTCTGCCGCGGGGGCCCAGCCCCCCCCCTTTCCGCGCCCCACCCCCTCG
>CAYSRK010000156.1:0-2617 GCA_964433385.1 uncultured Spirochaetales bacterium | reverse complement strand
AACTGACGTCACTGAAATTGGAACCTCGGGATTGACAGCATCGATCTGCGGGAAAAAACCGGGAAAGGTGATTCTTCTGCGGGCAGACATGGATGCACTGCCGATCACCGAACAGACTGGACTGCCGTATGCATCACAGACGCAGCATATGCACGCCTGCGGTCACGATATGCACACTGCCATGCTGCTCGGGGCGGTGCGTCTGCTGAAGGAGATGGAGGAGAGGCTGGAGGGAACGGTGAAGATTCTGTTTCAGCCGGCTGAGGAACTGCTGACCGGGGCAGTGGAGATGGTGAGAGCTGGAATTCTGGAGAATCCGGCGGTTGATGCGGCGATGATGCTCCATGTGATGAGCGATGAACGGACTGAAAGCGGCAAGGTGCTGTTTCTTCAGGATGGACCGGTGATGGCTTCGCATGATCGGTTTCAGATATCACTGACTGGAAAAGGCTGCCACGGAGCCATGGCGAGTACGGGTATTGATCCCCTTGTTGCCCTGAGTTCCATTCATATGGCGCTGAATGAGCTGAACTCCCGGGAAATTGCTGCGGGAAAGTTTCTCTCCGCAACCGTCGGGCAGATGGGCGGGGGAACAGCAGCCAATGTCATTCCGGAAACCGCATCCATGCAGGGCACGATCCGTACCTATGATGATACGATCCGGAAACAGGTGAAACAGCGGATGGAAGAGATCGCGGTGAATATGGGCCGGGCGTTCAGAACAAAGGCAGAGGTGGTGTTTGACAGTCCCTGTCCGTCGCTGATCAACGATCCGCAGCTGAGGCACGATGTCTGGGAGTATGCCGTTGAACTTTTCGGTCGGGGCGGTGTGCTGGATCTCTCGCTGATCGGGATGGGTCGTATGGCAGCTTCGGAGGACTTTTCCTATATTTCCCGGAAAGTTCCCACGGTGATGGTGATGCTCTCTGCTGCCGCGCCTGAGGGCGATATTTACCCGATGCACCACCCGAAGGTGGTATTCGATGAGTCGGTCCTGTACCGCGGCTCAGCGCTCCTTGCACATGCAGCGGTACGCTGGCTGCAGGATCACGCCGCTGGGTAATACAGCGGTTCGCCGCTGGGTAATACAGCGGAATAAAAAACCTGAAGGAGTAAATACATGGGAACAGTCATGGAACTGGCCAACAGCCCGATGATGTGGATTCTGGCCCTGATTATTGTCTCGCTGGTTGTCATTCAGTCTCTGATCTACTACATTCTCGCCAGACGGTATGTCAGAGATACCCGGGTGGTGACAGAAAAAGAGATTCGCAAAGCGGTTAAGATCGGCTCTGTCAGCACGATTGGTCCGGCCGTAGCGGTCTTCACCGTTGCCGTTGTCCTGATCGGTCTCATCGGGGGGCCTATCACGCTCAGCCGTGTCGGTATCATCGGTTCAGCTGCATTTGAAAGCCTGACCGCATCAGCCGGGTCCGGGGGAACGCTGGGAACAGAGGAGTTCACCCATTCTCTGCTGGCCACTGCTGCCTGGGTCATGGCGCTTGGCGGGTCCGGCTGGCTGATCACCACGCTTGTTCTCACCAAGGGGCTTGATACCACACAGACAAAGCTGAAGAATTCGAACCCCCGAACCATTGCCTATGTCGGTGCATTTGCTCCGTTCATGGTCTTTTTCGTCTATGCTCTGCAGGATTCCCTGAAAGCCATTCAGGCTGCAGAACCCTCCTACGGTGTGGCTGCAGCGGTGCTTGCCGGTGCGGTAAGCATGTACGGGTTCGGAAGACTGGCCAGGAGCAAGCCTTCGTTCGGATGGATAAAAGAGTGGGCTATGGGGTTTGCCATTATTATTGCGATGATCGTCGGTTCGCTGGCGGCGTAACTGCGGAGGTGCTGATATGAATCAGGTAACGAATAGTGCCTATGAGGCTGAATTTTCAAAAAAGATACATTTCTGGGGCCGGCTTACCATTGCTTTGGCGCTGGCAGCATCCATGATGATCCCGCTCTACCTGACGGTGATCAGAGGGTATACAGTGAATGGCGAAATCCTCACCTCCGGGCTGATCTTCGTCGCCGGATTTGTGGGGATTATCTGGGTCATTGAACCCATTTCCTACTTTCCCGTGCTGGGACCCATTGGAACCTACATGTCCTTCCTGTCCGGGAATATCGGTAATATGCGCATGCCGGTTGTCGGGGCTGTCCAGAATGCTCTGGATCTGGAACCCGGCACCCGGAAGGCTGAAATTGTAAGCACCTTCGGGCTGATCGCTTCCAATATCGTCAATCTGCTGATCCTGTTCATCGTGATCATCGGCGGGCAGGCCCTTGTCAATGCACTCCCTCCCTCATTTCTCAAAGCATTCAATTATGCCGTTCCAGGAATTTTCGGTGCAATGATTGTCAGTTTTGCTTCCCGTATGAAGCCGCTGCACATAGTCTATACGGGAATTCTGGGGATCATTGTCATGCAGCTGATCAAGTTCATCGGCCGAATCGCTCCGGGACTGGGAAAACTCCTGAGCATCGGGCAGATCGGCGTGGCAGCGGCTGTTGCCATTGTGTTCGCACTGATCCTCGCCGGTCGTACCAAAGAGTAGATTCCTTCTCACACGTTTTTCCGATGCTATAAATATTTGATGCTATAACAATTTTT
>CAYSRK010000155.1:0-3516 GCA_964433385.1 uncultured Spirochaetales bacterium | reverse complement strand
CACGCAGTGGATAACGGAAACCGGACGGTCATCGTCGGGCTTGGAGGCAGCGCTACCAACGACGGGGGAATGGGCGCCGCAGCGGCCCTCGGAGTCAGGTTTCTCGATACCTTAGGCAGCGAAATTGACTGCCTCGGCTGCTCAATGGGACAGCTGCACAGTATAGACGCAGCCCCGGCTCAAGCGTACCTGAAAGGGCTTACCCTCTACGGAGCCTGTGATGTGACTAATCCTCTGTACGGCAAGGAAGGGGCAGCGTATGTCTACGCCCCGCAGAAGGGAGCCGATGAACGCATGGTCAGGCTGCTCGATGCAGGACTCAGGCAGCTTGCCCGCACAGTGCGCTCTTCGCTGGGTGTTGACTTGTCAGCCCTGCCCGGTGCGGGGGCCGCAGGCGGCCTCGGCGGAGGGCTTGCCGCGTTTCTCGGTGCGCAGCTCCGCTCGGGTGTTGAACTGATCATGGAAGCTGTGGGCATGAGAGAGGCGCTTTCCGGAGTCGATCTCATCATAACGGGCGAGGGACGGACCGACAGCCAGACCGCCTATGGAAAGGTTCCAGCCGGCATCGGCCGGCTGGCAAGGGAACTCGGCATCCCCGTCGTCTGCCTCTCAGGGGCGCTCGGACCCGACCTCGAACAGCTCTATGAAACAGGAATCACTGCCCTCTTCAGTATCGCCGACCGGGATATGACTCTTGATTACTCTATGGCTCACTCCCGGGAGCTGATCGAGCGCGCTGCAGAGAACATTACCCGCCTCTTTGCTGCGGCGCGGAATCGACGGGGGTAACTGAGCTGCCGCAGTTCAGAACAGGGCTGCCGAGCGGACGGACGCTGCCGCCTCGGCTCCCTCAAGCACCTTAAGCAGTTCAAATCCGAACTCTGCCGCGTAACCCGGGCCGCGGGCGGTGGTCAGATTGCCGTCAGTGAGGACCGGCTCCTCACCGAAGGTGTAATCGGGAGCATACGACTCTGCCCCCGGATAGCAGACCGCCCGGCGCCCGTCCAGTACCCCAAGACTTCCGAGCACAACTGCGGGTGCGGCGCAGATGGCGCCGATGATCTTCCCTTCATTGAAAGCCCGTACCAGCAGTTCATTGAGCTCCCACGATTCCGAGAGATTACGAGCCCCCGGCATTCCGCCGGGCAGGATAAAGGCATCCAGATCAGACAGGTCCTCAGACGCGGAGAGCTGAGTGTCTGTTTCAACGGTGATCCCGTGGGATCCTTTGACAGCTGATGAGCCGACCCCGACGAGGACCACCTCAACTTTTCCTCTTCTCAGCAGATCGGCAGGCACGAGAGCCTCAATCTCCTCAAATCCCTCTGCGAGAAATATCGCTGCTTTACTCATATCCTTCCTCCTTGCGTGACAGCTGTTCACAAGCCCTCAGTACAATTCTTTCCGTATCCTCCCACCCGATGCAGGCATCGGTTATGGATACGCCGTACTTAAGGCTCCCCGTTCCGACTTCCAGGGGCTGAGACCCCTCGAAGAGGTTGCTTTCAAGCATAAAACCCTTAAGCGCGTCAGAGCCCTCGCACTTCAGGTCGACTATCGACCTGAGCACCCGAATCTGGCGCTTGAATTTCTTTCCGGAATTGGCATGGCTGCAGTCAACAATGATCGCCGGGTTAAGACCCTGCTCCTGCATCAGTGAAGCAGCCTTCTCTACATCCTCATCGTAGTAGTTCGGCCCGTTTGTCCCTCCGCGGAGGATCAGGTGGCAGGTTTCATTGCCCGTCGTCCTGACGACAGAGCTCTGCCCGTACTTATCGATACCGATAAAGCTTGCAGGACTGGCTGCTGACTTGACGGCATTGACCGCGGCGGTGAGACTGCCGCTCGTACTGTTCTTGAACCCGACCGGTACTGAGAGCCCGCTTGCGAGGTTGCGGTGCGTTTGGCTCTCGGTGGTCCTCGCTCCGATCGCTGCCCAGGATACTAAATCGTCAATGTACTGGGGAACTATGGGATCAAGCATCTCACACCCCACCGGCAGTCCGCACTCTGTAATAGCAAGCAGAAGGCTTCTCGCTGTTTTCAGGCCGTCTTCTATGCAGTAGGACCCGTCGAGAAGCGGGTCAAGGATCAGCCCCCGCCACCCGAGCACAGTTCGGGGCTTTTCAAAGTAGGTGCGCATCACGATGAACAGATATTCAGAGACCTGTTCGGAGAGCTTCTTCAGCTTCTCGGCGTACTCCACGGCCGCATCCGGGTCATGAATGGAACAGGGACCGATTACCGCGAGCATGCGCTCATCCGTACCGTTGAGGATGGCGGTTATCTGGCGGCGGTGCTGCTGCACCTGCCTGATAATCTCATCCGAGGCGGGAATCTCCTCAAGCAGCTGCAGGGGACTGATGAGTCTCTCAAAAGCGGTAATCCTGAGGTCCTGTATGCTGTTCACGTCTGTCACTCTCCTATCTCTGGTTCAGCAATTCAGATTACCGAATTAAGGCGTCGCGTGTAAAGGCCGGAGGACCGCCCAGAGTCTCAGTTCGCAGCTGACGGGATGCAGGCTCGCCTGTTTCAGCAGTGTAGAGACCGTTCTTTTCGCAGATGGTAATGGGGAGATCCAGATCATCGAGTATCCGGCAGGCCCTGTGCACATGGTCTGGAGTGTTGTTAACAGCGGAGAGATGGCAGAGATAAATGCTCTGCGGTATGTGAAGGGAGCCGCGGTAGACTGCCTGGAGAAATTCAACGGCGCTGCGGTTGGACAGATGTCCCCGGGGAGAGGCTATGCGCCGTTTCAGATAACCGGGATAGGGGCCGCTCTCAAGCAGCTGCTCTTCGTAGTTCGCCTCAAGAAAGAGCACATCAGCCGTTTCTGCGAGGAGGCGCATCTGCTCTGTGACAATCCCGGTATCGGTGATTATGAGGAACCTGAACCCGGTGTGCGAGAGGGCAAAGCTGAGGGAGCAGGGCGCATCGTGACTGGTCTCAAACGGGGTAAAACTGAATGGACCGATCCGATACGCTGCTCCCGGTTCTATACTCAGGATCTGCGGACCCCTTGAGCTGATGATCCGCTCGGGCGGAATATCCCTGTGCAGCGCTACGGGTACGTGCAGGCGCCTCGCCGCGGAACCTACCCCGCGGATATGGTCGCTGTGAGTATGGGTGAGCAGGATCATTCTGATTTTCCGCCAGTCGTGCCCGGCTGCTGCCGCCCTGTCAAGCAGTTCTCTGACTGAGAATCCGTTGTCAACCAGCACAGCCGAGCTCTCATCCTCAAAGAGGTAGGCATTGGCTGCGGATCCGCTGCCGAGCACAGAATACCGGAGTGAAGCGTCCCCTTTTCCCCCGGCGATCACGCTCCCTGCCCCGCTTTGTAGAGTGCATCGAGCTCATCAATTCCAGGAGCTATGCAGATATCGGAGGCTTTCCTTCCGCCGGCGATCACGATGGGTGTTGCCAACAGTTCCTGCCGGATGCAGAGCTCCTCGAAGGCATCGAACTCCCGATATTCATACCCCTGCTTCACGTAGTATGCGCCCTGCCGGTCGATAA
>CAYSRK010000154.1:0-6010 GCA_964433385.1 uncultured Spirochaetales bacterium | reverse complement strand
ACCTCGAAACGGTCAGGAACCGTGCCGATACCGAGCAGGAGCTCCCCGTTGCGGGTATAGCCGGCAAGCCCGACCACATCACTGCCGCTCAGGAGCTCTTCGGTCGGTTCGGCATCAGCACTGACCCGGAACAGGTAGTTTGAGAAGGTCTGTTCGGCGGTATACTGCATCAGCATGTCGTTGCGCTGATCGAGCATGCGGGTAAAGAGGAATCCTGCCGCCAGTATGATGACAAGAAAGAGGGAGAGGGCAGTCATGATGAGTATACCCTCCTTGTCCTGTTTCCGTATCAGTCTCTTCATCTGCTGCCCTGCTACTCGTAGTTGAGCGCTTCAATCGGATCGAGCTTGGAAGCCTTCATCGCAGGATACCACCCGAAAAAGATTCCGACAAGCATGGAAAATCCTACAACCGGAAGGTAGGCGGAGTACATCGGGTAGAAGCCCCAGGAGAGCATGTCAGTGGCGAAGTAGCTGATCAGCGTTCCCAGTGCCGCCCCGGTTATGCCGCCAACGAGGGTGAGCATCACCGCTTCGGTGAGAAACTGCCCCCTGATAACCGAGGGAGGGGCTCCGAGAGCCTTTCGGACGCCGATCTCACGGGTACGTTCCGCGACCGATACGAGCATGATGTTCATGATCCCGATGCCGCCGACAAGCAGCGAGATGGCGGCTATGGCGGCAAGGACCAGGCTGAGGGTGTTGGTGACCGAGGCGGCCATATCGGCAATGGTCGAGGGAGAGAAGATCCGGTAGGTGTCGGCGCCGACGAGCCGGTCGAGGTATTTCTCTGTCTCCTGGGAAACGGCGAGCACATCAGCATCCGGGCTGACCCGAATTATGTAGCTGCCGACGATCTCGCGCTTCTCAAGCCGCTGCAGATAGGTCTCGTAGGGAATGTAGACCGAGGTGTCGAACTGGAGGTTGAAACTGGCGCTCTTCTCCTCCATCACCCCGACGACCCGGTAGCTCTTCGCCTGATTACGGAAAATACTGATATAGCTGCCGACGGCATTGCCGTCGGGAAAGAGCGTCTCGGCCATTGCAGCCCCGAGAACTGCCGTCTGCCGGATGTCGCTGTTGTCCTGGGCGCTGAAAAAACTCCCCTCTTCCGCCTGATAATCGAGAACCGCGGCAAACGTCTCGGGAACCCCCATCACCGTCGCCGATGCAGTCACCTGGCCGTTTCTCAGGTTGACCCGCGTACTGTTCGTCGGCAGCACCGTATCTATCCCGGAGAGGTTGGCCAGAAGCTTGTCGGGCAGGGCCTCGGTAAACTCGCGCTGAATCGATTTCTCGTCAGTCGAAACGGGAAAGATCGAGAGCGTCTCGAGTCCCGACTCTACAATGCTCTCTCTGATGCTCAGCGTAGCGCTCTCCCCGAGCGTCAGGATCGTGATAACCGAACCGACTCCGATTATGATCCCCAGCAGGGAGAGGCTGGTGCGCATTTTATTGTGAAGCATAGCCTTGAAGGCCAGTTTGATATTCTCCCTAAACATGGGTATCCTCCCTGATCAGTCCGTCGCGCAGGTAGACCTGCCGGCGGCACTGGGAGCCGATCTCCTCATCATGCGTGACGATCACCAGAGTTCTCCCCTCGCTGTTGAGCTCCAGGAACAGCTCAATGATCTGCTCCCCGGTACGGGTGTCGAGAGCTCCGGTCGGCTCATCGGCAAGCAGGACCGAGGGGTTATTCGCCAGGGCCCGGGCCACAGCAACCCGCTGCCGCTGTCCCCCGGAGAGCTCATTGGGCCGGTGCTTCATCCGATCGGACAGCCCGACGCGCACCAGGGCCTCCTCGGCCATCTCCCGTTGTCTGCGGGCTGGAATACCGGCGTACATCAGCGGGGTCATCACATTCTCGAGAGCGGTGATCCGCGAAAGCAGGTTGAACTGCTGGAAGACAAACCCCACCTTCTCGTTGCGGATTCCGGCCAGTTCCGCCTCTCCCAGATCCGACACATCCTCACCGTCAATCAGGACCGTGCCCTCGGTCGGCGTGTCGAGGCAGCCGATCAGGTGCATGAGCGTCGACTTGCCCGAACCTGAGGGACCCATGATCGCGGTAAACTCTCCGTACCCGATACCGAGGCTTACGCCGTCCAGCGCTTTCACGACGGTCTCTCCCATCAGGTAGTAGCGCCTGATGTCGCGCAGCTCAATTACCTTCTGCATGATCACGCTCCCCTACTTTGATTCCGGGGGACGGGCTCCCCCGGTTCCGCCGCCCGTGCCGCTGCCCCTCGTTCCGGGAACCGCCTGGGTTCCCGGCAGGGTAAAGCCGGGTATGGAGAAGCTTTCTGCCCCTTCTGCCTTTGCCTCTCCCGCAGGCCCGATCACGGTGTCACCGGCCTCCACTTCCCCGGATACAATGCGCACCATCCCGTCGGAGAGGTATTCCGTCTGTACCGGAACAGGAAGTGTACTCCCGTCCTCCTGGACTACGAGCAGGGCGCTCCCTTCGGGAAGGGTGATGAGAGCTTCGCGGTTTACTGCGAGAATGGTTCCTTCATCGCTTACCTGTACGGCTCCAGCAAAGGTAAAGCCGGGTTTAAGCGCAGGCGGCGGGCTCTCTATCGTCAGCTCCACATCGACAACTCCGATTCCCTGGGCGGTGTAGCGTCCTTCTACCGGGATGGAGCTTACCCGGGCGGTAACGGCACGTTTGCTGACCGCATCGAACTCAAGATAGGCAGTCTGCCCGACGGCGATATCGGCCATGTCTATTTCATCAATCTCCACTACCGCTTTCAGCTGGCTGACATCGACAATCCTGACTGCATCGGTCCCGGCAGTTACCTGGTCCCCCGCTGCGATATTCACCGCCGATACGGTGCCCGAGACGGCGGCATAGATGCCGGCCGCAGCGAGGTTCTCCTCAGCTTCGGCCAGGCTGTACTGGAGCAGCTCAAGTTCAGCCTGCGCATCAGCGAACTGGCTGAGGATCTGGGCCCGCTTCATCTCAAGCAGTTCCACATCGGTTCGGGCATCTTCGAGAGCTGCCGCAGCCTGGCTCCTGCGCATCGCAAGGAGTTCAAGGTCAGTCTGCACTTCAGCCATCGCCGCCTCGGTCTGGGCACGTTTCATCTCAAGCAGTTCCACATCGGTTCGGGCTTCTTCGAGAGCTGCCGCAGCCTGGCTCCTGCGCATCGCAAGAAGTGCAAGATCCGTCTCTGCCTCGGCCATTGCCGCTTCGGTCTGGGCCCGCTTCATCTCAAGCAGTTCAATTTCCGCCTCCCGCTCCTCAATGGCCCGGACTGCCTGATCACGCTTCATCTCAAGCAGCTGCGCATCGGTACGGGCATCATCCAAAGCTGCCGCAGCCTGGCTCCTGCGCATCGCAAGAAGTTCGAGGTCGGTCTTTACTTCAGCCATTGAAGCCTCTGTCTGCAGGAGCTTCATCTCAAGCAGGGCAGCCTCCTCTTCGGCATCGGTGTACGAACGGAGGAGCTGGGAGCGTTTCATCTGGAGGAGGGTGAGGCTTACCTCCCGGTCCGCCATCGAACGGGTTATCTGATCCTTTTTCAGGTCGAGCAGCGCGAGGTCGGTCTCAATCTCCTCATACGCATCCTGGGCCTGCTGCAGGCGCAGCTCCATGAGTTCTATCTCGGCCTCCCGGTCAAGGGTATCGCTGAGAGTCTGCTCCCGCCGCATCAGAAGAAGCTGCTCTTCTTCGGCTGCCGCGGCGATATCGGCCTCTATCTGCTCCTTCTGCATCTCGAGCAGCGCTATCTGCGTATCGTTGTCCTCAAGCCGGTTTTCGGCTATCTTCCGCTGCATCTCAAGCAGCTCAATCTCTGCCGGTGTTCCTTCAAACTGCAGCTGCTCAAGCTGGCGGTCGATCTGGGCGAGTTCGTAGAGGTAGGAGAGGGTATTCTGCGCCTGTGCTGTCTGGCTGGTTATATTTGCCAGACTGTACTCGAGGGAACCGGTATCGCGCACGGCGGCAATCTGGCGGTCAAGAGAGGCGAGGTCATAATCGAGGGAGGAGAAATCCTTCAGTACTGAGAGCTGGAGCTCAAGGTTCTTCACGTCGTAGAGCCGATCCAGGCCGCTGCGGGTCTGGGCAATCTGCTGCTCCAGGCCGGCAAGCTCATATGCGAGGTCCGTCATGTCTGCGGTATCGGCGATCTGCTGATCGAGGCTGGCAAGTTCGTAATCAAGCTGAGCCGTATCACGGGCTGCGGCGATCTGGCGCTCGAGGCTGGCAATCTCGTAGGTGTAGCTGCTCAGATCCTGCGTCTTTTCGATCTGCTGCTCAATTGAGGCAAGGTCGTAGGCAAGCCCGGTGGTATCACGCGCCTTTGCAAGCTGCTGTTCGATCGAGGCAAGGTCGTAGGCAAGGCCGGTGGTGTCACGCGCCTTTTCGATCTGCTGCTCAAGGCTGGCAAGCTCATACGCGTAGCTGCTCAGATCCTGGGCCTGTGCTATCTGCTGGTCGATCGAGGCAAGGTCGTAGGCAAGCCCGGTCGTATCACGCGCCTTTTCGATCTGCTGCTCAATCGAGGCGAGGTCGTATGCAAGACTTGCTGTATCGGCTGTCCGCGCTATATTGAGCTTTACCTGCTCCAGTTCACGGAGGGCGGAGGAGTCATCCATCTCGGCCAGCAGTTCTCCTGCGGTGACGGTATCCCCCTCCTGCACGAAGACCGCTGTTACCGTTCCCGCTGTGGAGAAGTTCTGCGTGCGTACGTCAAAGGGTTCGACGCTTCCTGAGATGTCGATGATGTCGGTGTAGACGAGTTCGGTAACGGTATAGGAGGTTTCTGTCTGCTCCGCTGCCGCTGTCTTCTGCTCTTCCGATTTGAGTGCGGTTCCTTCATTGAAAAACAGGAGCCACACTGCCGCTGCTGCTGCAGCAAGCACCAGAAAGACGACCCAGCCTGTAAGCTGTTTTCTCCTGCGCCGGCGGATTTTGTTCTTTGCCTTGGCTATTGTCCGCTCTTCGGCGCTCATAGGTTCTTTCTTCTCAGTATCCATAATCCTGCATCCTTATAGGGGGGTCGCCCCGGGTTCTTTCAGAGCTGGGCCTTTCTGATGTCGGTTTCCAGCAGGTGGCTGTCGATGTTCAGCAGCATCCTGTCGTAGGCAAGCAGCTCCAGGTCCCGCTCTGCCTGTTTGAGGGCTGTATCTGTTCCAATTCCCCTTTCGAACGCTGAGCGCGCAAGCTCAAGCTGATCCGTGTACTCTGCTTCCAGCAGGTCCAGTTCGGCCTGTTCAATCCGCCAGCCGGCAATTTCTGCAGCCAGCTGCTCCAGGCTCTGACTGTACTCCTGCTGGGCAAGCTCGTAGGAAACGAGGGCTGATTCAATCTGGTTTTCGAGGATCTGCAGCTGCAGGTCATCGTACTCGGTCCAGGATGCTTCCGGTTCGTTCCACCTTCCGGTGAGATACCCGGTCGGGGTTACCGTTCCCCCGGAGAGGGATGCAGCAACCCCCGCCTCAAGCGAGAGGGCGGAGCTGGAGGCGGTTATCCCGGCCTGGAGCGTGTGCGAGTAGGTTCCCGAGGGTTGATTGAGCTGGGAGGTCCAGCTGCCGCTGGCCAGATAACTGAAGGTGCTCCCTGAAAGCAGATCTGGTGACTGCTCCTCAGCCTCAATCTCGCGTTTCTCCCGCGCCTGTTCAACGGCAAGGGCTGCTATGAGCAGTTCCGTATTGGTAAGCCGGGAGGATTCAAGGCTGAGCGCGGCTGCCGGTATGTCCTCGGGAGCAGGTGCCGTGTAGGCCAGGCCTGTCTGGCTCTGAAGCAGTTCTGCCGCACGTTCTCGGGAGGCGCTGAGCTGGGAAAGGCTGTGTTCGAGGCGGGTGATGGTGTTGACTCTCCGCTGCCAGGCTGCTGTTCCTTCGGTAAGATTCCCGAGTTTCAGGTCCTGTTCAAGTTTCTGCTCCGCATCTGAGAGCGATGCGGCTGTTCCTGCGATGGACGCATCTAGTTGTATGAGCTCCCGGAGCTGCTGTAGAACGGTTTTTTCCAGGTTCAGCAACCCGCTCCGGTAGGAGAGGTCAGC
>CAYSRK010000153.1:0-1776 GCA_964433385.1 uncultured Spirochaetales bacterium | reverse complement strand
GCGTGACCTGCGTCTCGGACAGCAGCAGATTGTCGAAATAGCGAAGACGATGATTGATGATCCCATGATACTGATCATGGATGAACCCACTTCCTCCTTGAGCATGCCGGAAGTCAGGGTGCTGTTCCGTGTAATCAAGGAACTCAAGGAGCAGGGGGTCGCGATTGTCTACATTTCTCACCGGCTTGAAGAGGGGAAGGAGATAGGCGATTACATCACGATACTCAGAGATTCACGCCTCATTCACAGCGGTCTCATCAAAGAGATTAAGATGCACGATATTATCAGTAACATGGTAGGAAGGGATCCAAAACAGTTCTTCAGCGGGCAGGCTCATGCTACGGGTAAAGAACTTCTCAGGGTGAAGGATATGGTCCTGCGCAGATTCGGCGGGGGCTACACCCTTGACCATGTCTCCTTCAGCGTCAAAGAGGGCGAAATCTTAGGGATATACGGGTTGATGGGAGCCGGCAGAACGGAACTTCTTGAGAGCCTTATGGGTATCTATGATAAGGCGGAAGGAGAAATCTGGCTGGAAGACGAACGTCAGGATAAAAAGAGTACCAAAGAACGGATCGAAAGCGGTCTGGTTCTCATTCCCGAAGAACGCCAGAGAGAGGGACTCTTCCTGAATCTCGCTGTGAACAGTAACCTCACTATGGCGAGCCTAAAACGGTATGTGAAAGTTTTTCACATACTGAGCAAACTGGAAAGAAGTCAGATCAGGGAAGTGATACGAAAGATGGCCATCAAAGTCTCCTCACCTGATATATCCATAAATGCTCTGAGCGGAGGAAACCAGCAGAAAGTGGTAATTGGCAAGGGGCTTATGACCAAACCGAAAGTACTGCTGATGGATGAACCGACGCGAGGCATAGATGTAGGCGCAAAGTCGGATGTTTTTGAGATCATGAACAACATGGCTAAGGAAAAATTCGGTGTGGTTTTCGTCTCATCGGAGCTTGAAGAAATTTTTTCGATGTCCGACAGGATACTTGTTCTCTCCAAGGGTAAGGTGACGGGCGAGTTCGCACGGTCGGAAGCTACTGAGGAAAAGATCAGGAAAGCCTCGGAAATCGGCCATGGTATTACATCAATAGCTTAAAAAGGATGGAGGTTGAGATGACATCTTTGACACTTGAGAAAAAAAAGAAAGACGGTGCCGGTATCTCCGTGGGAATGATCATCCTGAAATTGAGGACTTTGATCGCATTATTTGCTGTGCTGCTGGTATTTTCATTCATTGCTCCGAATTACCTGTCGCTAACAAACCTGATTGCCATGGCGAAGCACTCTGCAATCTGGGCTATTCTCGCCATGGGGATGACCTATGTGATTATAGGGGGTGGTATCGACCTCTCTGTCGGTTCAATTGCAGGACTTTGCGGGATGCTGGCAGGAGGTTTTCTTACCGAAGGACTGCGGCTTCCAATGTTCGGGATCGTAGTCTATTTTCATACGTTCACGATGATTCTGGTGATTCTGCTGATAGGAATTATTCTCGGGGCGATAAACGGTCTCCTGATCACTCGTCTCGCAGTTGCCCCATTCATTGCGACCCTCGGTATGCTCTATATGGCCCGGGGTTTTGCGATGCTCCGTTCCGGCGGTAAAACCTTTCCGAACCTGGTTGGAAACCCGGAACTTGGAACAACAGGCTTTCCCATTCTCGGGGCTGGAACCTTTGTCAGTATTCCTCTGGTAGTATGGCTTGCGATTCTCATAGCTGCCATTTCCGCTTATGTATCGAAGAAGACCCCCATGGGCCGCCATGTG
>CAYSRK010000152.1:0-2691 GCA_964433385.1 uncultured Spirochaetales bacterium | reverse complement strand
GAAGGCCGGCTCCTATTCCGATAACCGAGCCGACAAGAGCGACATAGAACCCCTGAAGGAGAAAAACCGTGAGAATGCTTGCTTTGCGGGCGCCGACTGCTGCAAGGACTCCGATATCGTGCCGGTGAAGAAATATCAGGCGCTCAAGGGAGTTCTTTATATTGTACGCGACAACAATGAAGATAAGAAACAGAATAACCATCATGCTGTACTTCTCCAGCATAAGCGCAGAATAGAGCGACTGATTACGTTCCTTCCAGGTTTCTGCAGCAGCAGCTCCGGGTAACTGCCGGGCAAATTCAGCAAAAGCATCAGCCCTCTCAGGGCTGGTAAGCTTTACCCCTATCCGCGGCTGCGAACGGGGCAGCACCTTTGAAAGCAGGTCGAAACTGACAAAGCTGATATGCGAATCAATCTCCGGATAGCCGCTTGCGTAGATTCCGGAGATGGTGACCGGCAGCTGAAGCGGTACGAGATTTACCGTCCGCCCCTCTCCGAGGAGCAGGAGTTCACCTTCAGAGCCTCGACCCATTCCGGCTGCAAGGGAGAGGGAGCTTCCGATGATGACCGTATCGGCGGTTTCCGGTTCAAACCGTCCGGTTACCATCTGCACCTCTGCGGCAAAACCGGCATCACGGCTGAAGTAGTCCCTCGGGACGCCTTTGAGCAGCACTGGCTCAGAATCCCCGGAAACAGAGCGGATAATCCCCTGCAGTTCATAAAAAGCAAAAGCATAGAGAACCTGAGGGTGCTCTGAGGCAGCCTCGAGCAGCAGGGTAACGTCATCATCCGGAGAGGGGGTTATTCTTACATGGTAGGAGTCGGTCTCAATGATATCGCGAAGGTATCCCTGCTGCAGCCCGTTCATGATGCCGATGATAACGATCACCGCCACAAAACCTGCGGCTATGCCCAGGGATGAGAGTCCGGCGAAGTGAATTTTCTTCCGGCGGCCTGAAACCGCGTAGCGCAGAGATGCAGTCCTGATCCACTGCATCTGAACGTTTCTGCTACGGCTGCCGGACAAGTTCCGTATCCCTGATCGTGGTTCCATCCTCTTCATAGGTAACTATCAGATAAATCCGGCCGTTGCGGTAGACCTCTTCACGGACCTCGCTCTCTCCATAGGTGCGTCGGCTGACCGGCATCCCGTCAGCAAACTCCGTTTCGCAGCAGAGCCTGTCCCCGTCATAAACGTATTCGACCGTCCGTTTGCCGGAATCGGTCACCGTCTCGCTCCTGATCAGCCGGTTGTTCTGGTCGTAGCTGAACAGCGTCGTAACTGAACTGTCTTCATCCGTGCGTGTCTCCCGTTCAGCCAGCCCTGCGCTGTTGTACTCAATTGACAGTTCAGCACCCCCTGCCTCACGCCGGGTGACTATCATCACACCATCGGCCTCTTTCACCTGGTCTCCCCCTGCTGCCTGAGAACCGGAAACCCACTTCTGAGAAATCAGCAGACCGTTCGGGTAACTTCTTACCACCGAGAAATCGGAAGCTGTGCCGAGGACGGCAGTGGAAAGTCTGTCCGAAGCGAGAATCAGCAGGTCGCTGAGAGGCTGTTTTTCAGAATCAACGGCATGCGGCGTAATCTGGCGCATGTGGAGACTGCCGTCCGAGAGCCTGATGTAGCTTGCCGTCTCAGCAAGTCTGCCGTCCCGACGGATCTCTGCAGAGAGCAGTACCCCGTCAAAGTAGGTGAAGCTGCGGACAACCTCAGCTCCGTCAGGCTCCTTCTCATGATACTCGAGCAGGAGGTTGTCGCGGTATACCCGTTTTATAACGCTGCCGTCGCTCTCAGCACGGACAAACGTCTTCTTTCCGCCCTCTTCGTTTACCGTCTCCTGCCAGACCTCAATCTCACCTTTTGACAGAAGCACCTCACGGTATCTCTGCCCACCAGTCTCAACGGCCAGCACCCAGGGATGATCCTCTGCATCCTCACGGCTCAGTTCCTCCAACTTCATACCGAGTGAATTTGACTTATACAGGATGCTGTCTTCCCGGACAGTCTCCTCAGCAGCAGCTGCAGTGGGCAGCAGCAGGGCGAGAAGGAACAATATTCCGCCTCTCCAACGTATCATCATACCTTACTCCGTTCCCAGCAGCGCATTGAGAAACTCGTCTCTGTCGAAGACCTCCAGGTCAGCGTACTTCTCTCCGGTGCCGACAAAACTCACCGGTATGCCCAGATCCTTGCCGATCTGAATAACGCTTCCCCCCTTGGATGCGGAATCGTACTTCGTAAGAATCAGCGAATCGACCCCTATTGCCGAATGGAACATCTGCGCCTGCCGTATCCCATTCTGACCGGTCGTACTGTCGATCACCAGTACTTTCGTGTAGCATGCACGCTCGATTCTATGATTGACAATCTTGTCAATTTTCTGCAGTTCCTTCAGCAGGTTCTCCTTGGTATGCATCCTGCCCGCTGTATCAGCCAGGATTATCTGCTCACCCCGCGCTGCAGCACTGCTGATCGTGTCATAGATCACGGCGCCGGGGTCGGCTCCGGGATTCTGGCTCACAATACGGCAGCCTACCCGCTGGGCATGGAGCTGCAGCTGATCGATTGCGGCAGCTCTGAAGGTATCCGCAGCACTCATCACCGGGGTAAACCCCTCACCAATGTAGCGGGCAGCCAGCTTTGCGATTGTGGTTGTCTTTCCTACGCCGTTTACACCTAGAACG
>CAYSRK010000151.1:0-6420 GCA_964433385.1 uncultured Spirochaetales bacterium | reverse complement strand
TTTTTTTTTCCCCAACCCCCGCCAGTCCGAAGGTAATCGCCTCAGAAGCCCTGCCCCGCCTGGGAAATGCGGCGGAGAGCTTACGCAAGGAAAGTTTTCTCTTCACGTGCCGACCAATCGGCACCCATCCTCAGAACAGCGCGTTTACAGCGGTGATAACCGCACCCGACGGTCGATCGGCAGTTCTCGCCGTACCTCGGCCGGAACTCTCAGCCGCAGCTGCAGTCTGTTTCGCCCTCAATGTGTCTGAATCGATCATTGAGCAGACCCTCGCCGACTACCGCGGTCTGCCCCACCGCAGGGAGACAGTCGGGTATCGAAGGTGCGGCGCATCTTCAGTGCGGTATGTCAACGACAGCGCTGCAACCGTACCCGAGGCTGTGCTCCTCGCGGTTGAGAGCTGCAGCGGGTCCCCCGTCCATCTGATAACCGGAGGAACCGACAAGAAGCTCGATCTTGCCCCGCTGCTTGAAGCCTGCCGAAAGGCTGCCTCGGTCCACCTCCTCGCCGGCTCACTTACCGAACGGCTGTTCCCCCTGCTCGAACACCGCCTCCTCTGCAGCGGACCCCACCGTGATATGGAAAGCGCCTTTGCAGCTGCAGAACGGGCAGCTGAAGATACCTGCCGCACCGGTTTCTCCTCCACGGTCCTTCTCTCCCCTGGGGCCGCATCGTTTGAACTCTTCAGCAACGCTGATGAGCGCGGCAGGCGTTTCTGTGAAGCCGCGGCGAACTGCGGGGTAAGGAACCCGGATGAAGAACAGGAAAACGGTGAGTTATGAGCAGTTGCTGCTCCGCGCCGCTGCCGCTCTCCTGTGCTCGAGAAAGCGATAGATGCGGTAAAGAGCAGGTTTTACCGGAACATCCCATGTTCCGGGTCTCTCCCGGTAACTGCCGCCGAATGATGATTTGAAGAGTGAAAGACGTTCCAGGTGATGAGTCTCGGAACCCCGGGGTGAGACTCCGAACAAATCAAACTCCCTGCAGCCGTGCTGCCTCGCCGCGCATACCGAGTTCCACAGCACTGCATAGGCAGGACTGCACGGAAGAGATGAATCGCGGCTTGAAGCCCCGAAGAGATAGACCGCGGTATCGGGAGAAAAGAGCGTAATGGATCCTGCCGCCATACGCCCGTTCATCCAGGCTGCAGTCAGCATGCAGAATACCTGGCTGCTGCTGTCTGACGGTACGGAAAGCATTCTCTGCAGGTAGGAACGTGAACGCGGTGAAAACCGGTCGCGGCGGGCAGTCTCCCCGTAGAGCCGGTACCATGCGTCAAACACCTCCCGGGGCACACCCGGAGCATAGCTGCGGATCTGCACTGCCCCCTCACAGCGTTTGAGGTGCCGCTTCGCCCGGGTCCGCAGGGACTCGCGGAGACTCTCAAGTGAAGCGGTAAGATCGAGGACCTGAGTAGCTTCGGGCTGCACAGCCCAGGGAACCCGGAGCACCCTTTCTGATGCAGAGGCGGGACCGCTGCTCAGTTCACTGCCCCAGGGAAGGTCGAAACGGAAAAACAGGGGGGTATCGGGAAGATGAGGAGCAAGCGCATCGGCAAGCTGTTCAAGCGATGCGGGCGAGAAGGGTCCTTCCAGCGGAGGGGGACCGAAAGGCACGTAGGCTATCCGGCACCCGGGGGCTACGGTACGGACAAGCAGCAGCAGCCCATCCTCCCGGGATAACGGATCTTCCGGATTCTCTCCTGCCCCAATGATAAAGGCGTACGGCTTCCAGGAGACCGATTCCTTGATTTCAGCCCAGAAACGGCTTTGAAAGGGAGACCCGGTCCCGTCAAGGACCTGGAAATCTGCCGGTCTAACCCACATCTCCGTCAGAAATTTTCTCAGTTCTCAGCGGACGACCGCCGATGCTTAGCTGAGAATTGCCTACGCGCACAGCATATCCCTCGGCCCGTATGGGGATCGAGAAGAAGGCGTCAACATTGATGCGTTTTACCCCTTCCTCAGGGGGGTCAAGCGCATCCACCCTCACCCGCTCTCCCGGGGCAGCCCAGTCGGCAAAGAGAACCTCCACCTCCTCTCCCGCATTAGTCTTACGGCTGGCGGCAAGCAGCATGCCGTTACTTTTTACCCCTCTCAGTTTGGCCGGTTTGAGGTTGTAGACAACTATGACCGTGCGCCCGAGCAGCTCTTCCTCCCGGTAGTGGGGAACAAGGCCTGAGACTATGGTCCTCGGTTCTTCGTCTCCGATATCTATCGTCTCGATGTAGAGCTTGTCAGCTTCCGGGTGACGCTCGACGGCGGTAATCCTCGCTGCACGCAGATCGACGAGTTCGCGCAGCTTCTCCTCATCCGTCTCCTCCTTCGAAGTCGGTACCATATCTTCCACAGCTTTCTCCTCCGTATGCTCTGACCGGGCTTCCTGTTCAGCTGCCCTGCGCTGTTCCTGCGATCCGCTGAATGTCGTTCTCAGCTGCGTAATATGATCATCCTCAAGCTTGGCAAAGAGAATCTGCGCTGTACCGACCCGGTCAAGCCCGGCAAAATTCCCCAGCGTATCCCATGCAGGCGCACTAATGCCGAAGAAGGCGAGAATTCTCTCAGACGTCTGCGGCAGATAGGGCGCAAGCATAATTCCCATATCCCGGATGAGATAGGCAAGGCTTCTGATCAGATCGGCAGCCTCCTGAGGCTTCTCCTTGCGGGACTTCCACGGCTCGCCCGCCTGGAAAGTCCGGTTACCCAAAGATGAGAGCGCGCAGATTTCCCGCAGCCCGTCGCGCAGTTCCGCCCGTTCGAGGTGATCGGTTATCTGTGACTCGGCAGCGCTTACCTCGGCTGCAAAATCCGGCAGGACGGTACCCGCCGGGACCTGGGAATCGTAAAAGCGATTGATGAATGAGAGGGTACGATTGACGAGGTTGCCGATATTGCCGATCAGCTCCCCGTTGACCTTCTCCTGAAAATCAGCCCAGGTGAAGAGCGCATCCGACTTTTCAGGTCGGTTGTAGTAGATGTAGAAGCGCCAGACATCCGCCGGTATGCCCGTATCGCGGGCATCTGTTCCAAAAACCCCTACCCCCTTGCTCTTTGAGAACTTTCCGCTTTCGTAATTGAGGTACTCGGTTGAGGACATATGGTGCAGCAGCGTCCAGTTATCCCCGCTGGCCAGCAGGGAACTGGGAAAGATGACGGTGTGGAAGGGAATATTGTCCTTGCCGATGAACTGAAACAGCTGCACCTCTTCAGGGTTCTTCCACCAGGACTCCCAATCTTCGGTATGGTTGGCGGTAATCGAAATGTAGCCGATGGGAGCATCGAACCAGACGTAGAAAACCTTCCCCTCATAGCCCTCTTTGGGAACCGGAATACCCCATTTGAGGTCACGGGTGATGCAGCGCTCCTTCAGGCCGTCCCGGATCCAGCTTCTGGTCATCTGGACGGCATTTCTCGCCCAGAACCCTTCGACGCTTGCCTTTTCAATCCACTGTTCGAGCAGCGGGAGCACCCGGGGAAGGTCGAGGTACAGATGTTTTGTCTGTTTCAGCTGCGGTTCTGAACCGCAGACCCCGCAGCGCGGACTCAGCAGTTCTGTCGGATCAAGCAGCTTCCCGCAATGCTCGCACTGATCCCCCCGCGCATCCTCGTACCCGCAGTGGGGGCAGACTCCGTGAACAAACCGGTCGGCTAGAAACCGGCTGCAGGTACCGCAGTACAGCTGGTCTATCTCCCGTTCCAGGATGTAGCCGGCGGCATCGGCCTTAAGAAAGATATCCTGGACAACCTTTGTCTGCATCGGGGTGGAAGTCCTGCCGAAACGATCAAAGGCGATAGTGAACCACGAATAGATTTCGTTGTGGATCGCATTGTAGCGGTCACACAGCTGCTTCGGGGTAATCCCTTCCTGCAGAGCCCGCGTCTCAGTCGCTGTCCCGTATTCATCAGTCCCGCAGACGTAGAGCGTCTGATAGCCGCGGATGCGGCAGAAACGGGCAAAGACATCAGCCGAAAGAACCTGTATCAGGTTCCCGAGGTGGGGAATGTTGTTGACATACGGCAGGGCCGAAGTTATCAGCCGTCGCTTAGGTGTTTCCATGGCACCCACTATAGCTGATAACGCCGGAAATGTGCAATCGCCTTCCGCTGGAGATTCATCGATTGCACCGTATGACCTTGACTATACTGGTAGATACGTTTACTTTTAAGCGTGACTGTACGCAGTGAGGAGGAGTTATGTTAGAACGTAACGCCAATCCAGCACCGAAGCAGTTCTCGGTAAAACCGAAATTCATCATTATAATTATTGCCGTAGTTATCGTGGTGGCCTTGGGACTTACCAGCTTCTTCGTTGTTGATCAGACAGAGCAGGCAGTGGTCCTGAGATTAGGACAGTTCCAGCGCATGGCTGGAGCCGGTCTTCAGTTCAAGCTGCCGCTCGGGATAGAAAAGAACTACAATGTGCCGACACAGGTCGTTCAGACGCTCTCCTTCGGGTTCAGGTCCGAGGACCCGGGAGTCACTTCCACGTTCAGCAGGGCTGACTTTCCTGAAGAGTCGATCATGCTCACCGGAGACCTGAACATCATCGATGTCGAGTGGACGCTGCAGTACCGCATCAGCGACCCTTACGCCTGGCTGTTCAACGTGCTCGACCGGGAGCAGACAATCCGTGATATCAGCCAGTCGGTGGTCAATCAGCTTATCGGTGACCAGGCCATTCTGGCCGTCATGGGTCAGGGACGGGCCAATATCGAGTTTGAGGCGCAGGAAAGAATGCAGAAGGTTCTCGACTCCTACGGTCTCGGCATCAGGGTTGTAACGATCAAACTGCGAAACATCATTCCTCCTGTCGGCAACGTTCAGGACGCCTTTGAGGATGTGAACAAGTCAATCCAGGATATGAACCGGCTGATCAATGAGGGCAAGCAGGCTTACAACAGTGAGATTCCCAGAGCTGATGGTGAGGCCCTGCAGCTGATCCAGATCGCCGAAGGATACGCCTCTGAACGAATCAATCAGGCCCGCGGAGATGTAGCCCGCTTCAGCGCTGTTCTGGAAGCCTATGAGGCTAGTCCGGAAGTTACCGCCACCAGACTCTATATTGAAACGATGGAGAGCATCCTTTCCGGGGAAACCGCTGATAGGGTCACGATCATCGATAAACAGCTTGACAACTTTCTGCCGCTTAAGAATATTGGGGTGCAGGGCGTCGAAGTCGTGACCGAAGGAGGTGCAAACTGATGAAAAAGCTCCTGACGACATTGGCAGTAATTGCCGTCCTGATAATCATTCTCGTCATCCTCGGACCCTTTTACATCCTGTATGAGGGCGAGCAGGCAGTTGTCACCCGTTTCGGTGCCATCGTCAACACCCAGACCGAGGCCGGCCTGAAGCTCAAGGTACCCTTCGTCGACAATGTGGTGAAGTATCCCAAGAAGGTGCTCTCCTGGGACGGTGAGGCGCAGAGGATTCCGACCCAGGAGAATCAGTTTATCTGGGTCGATACCACTGCCCGCTGGAGGATAGACAATCCGCTGAAGTTCTACCAGGCAGTCAATACGACTGAACAGGGGTATGCCAGACTCGATGATGTGGTCGACTCAACCGTAAGGACCGTCATAGCTGACAACCTGCTTAATGAGGCGGTAAGAAATTCAAACAGGATCCTTGAGGTGATCGTGACCGAGCAGGTCCAGGCTGTTGAGGATGTTGAGGAGGCTGAAAGCCTCAGAAGCCTTACCGAGACCAGAATAGAGTCTGAACCGATCAGCAAGGGCCGTGAAATGCTCTCCGCCGAGATGTACGACATGGCAGCTCCGATTACCCTTGAGGAGTACGGTATAGAGCTCATCGATATCCTCATCCGCCAGATCCGCTACTCGGATGACCTGACTGAAAGCGTCTACGACCGAATGATTAAAGAGCGAAACCAGATAGCTGAAGCCTACCGTTCCTTCGGACAGGGAAAGAAGGCTGAGTGGATCGGACGCCTTGATAACGACAAGCGGCGTATTCTCTCCGAAGCTTACGCAACCTCAGAGGAGATCAAAGGTACCGCCGATGCTGTTGCGACAACCATCTACGCCGAAGCTTACGATGCTGACCCAAATTTCTTTGAATTCTGGAGAACTCTTGAATCATACCGCAAGAGCATTCCGAACCTCGAGAAAATACTTTCCACCGATCTTGACTACTTTGATTATCTCTACAATGTGAGCGGCGAAAAATAGATTTTCCCAAACGTACGATTATAAGCGGCAGCGTACAGCTGTCGCTTTTTTTTCCCCCTTCTGGTACGATACGGCATGTTCAGTCCGAAACCGCTGCAGATGCTCCTTGATTCCATCGCTGCGCAGACTTGTTCCTGTCATGGCAAAAGAGATAGGCTCGTGGCGGGGGTTGACTCCGACTCCCGCCGCTGCCGCCGGGGGTGGATATTTCTCGCTTTCCGCGGTCAAAT
>CAYSRK010000150.1:0-7637 GCA_964433385.1 uncultured Spirochaetales bacterium | reverse complement strand
TCCGGCGCATATGCCGGTCACCCTTGAGGATATTGATGCCGTCAGTGACGAAGAGAAGCAGCTTCCGGTCTTCGGGCAGACTGAACCTGGCAGCTGTATCCCTGCGCGATTCCCTGTTCTGACCAGGTTCTGTGATGCCGTTGGGGACCAGGTGAATCGGGTAACGGGAGAGAAATGAGCGCTCCAGCTGTGCTTTCATCCACAGCGAGGGGGCAGTGAGATGCAGCTGCCCCGGGGGGAGGGAGCAGAACAGCCTCTGCTTGTCACGGAAGTTCCTGCGGGAATTATCAGCCCAAAGGCTCGTCGGGTATTCCCGCCTGAGAGGACAGCTCCCGCAGCCTTCAAGCCATTTCAGGCAGTCAGCCGGCTCAAAGTGGGCACAGTGCCCGGTAAATGGCCAGCAGTCGTGAAAGGTCCAGAGAACCGGCACCTCCATCTGCCTCAGCGCCTGGAAGAGAAGTCCGACATGAAGGTAATAGCCATGAATGTTGTGCAGGTGGACAAGGTCGGGTTTGAGTTCCTTCAGCCGGTACAGAAACGCTCTCGTCGCCGTTGCTGACCCGAATCCGTGCCGGTCCAGAAGCAGGCTCCTGAAGAGGTGCAGCTGCACGCTGCGCGACCAGTACCCGGTGCCGTACAGCCCCCAGCGCAGCGCAGGCTTCCCGCCGATCCAGATAAGACCCGGATTTCCGGCCGGATTTCCGGCCGGAAGTCCGGCCGGTTCACGGCCGCTGCCGTAGGCCCGGTACCCGCTGAACCCGGGGGGGAGGGCTGCATTGATTGCGGACATGATGGACCCGGTACTGCCTTCCAGGGTTGTATTAATCTGGACAACCGTCCTGCTAGCCATCTTCAGCCTCTCTTCCCGCAGCTCTTCTGCTCTCCTCAAGCAGGGTACGGCAGACGGTATAGGCGTTATGACTGGTCCGGGCGGTAAGCTCAGCCCGTCTGAACATCTCATCCTGGGGACTGCCGAGCACGGTATTGATTGCTCTGACGAGTCCCTCAATATCAGGGGCAGTTACCGTTACCGCGAATCCGCGTTCCTGGGCATACTGCATGACCCCTGCCCAGGGCGGACCGTAGGCAATGACAGGCACTCCGGACCACAGGTAGAGGTGCGTCTTGCTTGAGAGAGCCAGGCTGACGTACTCCCGCCACCGCAATTCATAGGTCTCGCAAAGAAAGAGAACATGGGAATCGGCGAGCAGGGCGGGGACCTGGTCATGCGGGGGCACGGGGCGGATGAAGAACCAGGGGGCAGCTAGTTCCTCAGCGCTCTTCTGATCGACGGAGCCATGGATATGAACTTCCAGATCCAGGGAGAAACGCTCCCGCACCCGCTGAACAGCGGTACGGAGGTCTCTGACTGCATCGATCCGGCCGCCCACGGTACCGATATACCGGATGATGAGCGGTACGGTTTCCCGGCTGCGCCGGGTAAGTCCCTCGTAGCGGTCGGGGGTATCGACACAGTTAAGCACGCTGCTTTCGATACGATAGCGGCTCCTGAGAAACTGCTGCATTGCCGGGCTTATGACGAATACGGTATCAGAGCGTGCCAGAAGCCGCTGCAGCGCCCGCTCGGTTGCCTTACCCGCCAGCAAAAGCATTCCCCGGGCATCCGGGGGAGGAGCAAACCAGTTATCCTCGAGCTCTGACCAGATCGGGATGTGGTACCTGCGGGCTGTAAGGGCTGTCCACCCGATGACCTGCAGGTCCTCGATACAGGAAAAGATGAGCTCCGGCTTGAACGCATCGAGAAATATGCGCATCTCCCGGGAGAGACGGGGCTGGAAGAGCATCCGGTACCAGGCCATACCCCACCGCTTGAGCAGACCCGGCTGGGCAGGCTGGTGCGTGTCGGCGATAAAAACCGCTGAATTGAAGGCTTCCCTGGCTTTAAACCGTTTCAGGCGGGTGTAGAGCCGCTGCCAACGGATGTCTCTATCGGTCAGCAGGTAACGACTGCCGGCAGTCTCACGGCCTGCGGTAGGCGGAGCGTAGGAGCTGATGAGGGCAAGCTTCTCACAGGGCCAGAACTGAAACCAGTTGCCGAGGGAGGCTCCCTTGGGTCCGAACTCATCTATGGGGTTACGGCTCATAATAAGCAGCCTCGGATAGAGTTCCTTCTGCATAAGGTGAAACTTGTCAGTCTCGGCGGCGTACTCCCCCATCAGCAACTCCCCGCAGGCGGATCTCTACGAGGGTGAGCAAATGCCGGGGAGCAGGGACCTGAAGAGAACAGCGGCTGTGCTGAATCTCCTGAGGCAAGCACGGCTGCAAGGTGCAGAAACCGCTCTGCCGCGATAACGGGAGACCACTGCTCAATGGTGCGGGCAGCCTGTTCACCGGTTTTCCGTACCAGGTTGCGGTCGCGGGCCAGGGTCTTGAGCACCTCGGTCAGTTCGCTGACCCGCCCGTTTCTGTAGATCCAGCCGTTAACCCCGTGCTCGATGAGATAGCTCGCCGAACCGACTCCGCTCCCGCAGACGACACAGCAGCCGGCGCTCATAGCTTCGTTGACGACGGCCCCCCAGCCCTCCTCGAAACTGCTTGTGACCGCAACGATGTCGGTGCGCTGCATCCACAGACGCACCGCATCGGGCGGCATGGCTCCGTGAAAGACAGCCGTACCTTCAGGGAGCAGACGGCGGGTGAGATGCTCAAGAGCTCCCCGCTCCTGTCCGTCTCCCGCCAGGTCAAGCCGAACAGAATATCCCATGCGAAAAAGGCGGCTGACTGCTTCAATCAGGTGATCAGTCTGCTTCCAGGCTATCATCCTGCCGCACCACAGGATCCGCAGTATTTCATCCCCGGCAGGGGCAGCTCTTTCCGTTTCCGCTGTGAGCTGCGGGAAATAGCCCCACTTCCACATCCTGCTGCGGTAGAGACCCAGGCGCCGCATATCCTCGGCGGCGTAGTTCCCGGCGCAGAGCAGGTGGAAATGGGGGGCCTGCAGAGATATGTGGTTCTTTCGCAGGTCATTCAGGTACTTCGGGTGGACAATTCTCCAGAATCCTTTCTTGAAGAGCCGCTCAGTGTAGCGGAACGTCAGTTTTCCTCTGCTGATACGGGGGGCTATCCAGCTCCTGTCCATCCCCCCGTAGATTACGATTTCAGCAGCATCCGCCTCCTCTTTCAGCTCTCTCGCCTTCGCAGGCGATTCATAGGCGAAGGCAAGATACGGCTTACCGGCAGCGTTGTTGCTGGCCCAGCCCAGTTTCAGACGTTCATCCTCGACCGGTTCAGTGCATACCTGCAGATACTCGCTCCCGAGAAGATCATACCAGGCATCACTGAGCGGACCGGTGTGATGGTTGTAGTAGTTGGTGATGAACACAAGCTTCATCGGTCCTGCGTCCTCCCTGAAGCATGTTCACCGCTTGTTTGGGCGTAGGCTTCGGCAAGGAGCTTGAGCTGCTCAGGGTCATGATTTCTCAGGGCCCGTCTCCTCGCCCCGGAGGAGAGACGACGGGCAAGCTCGTCATCGATGAAGATGCTCCGAATTGTCGCGGCAAGCATGACCGGGTCACCGGAGGGGAAAAAAAGTATCTCCGTTTGATCCTCAGCCATGCTCGGGATCCCCCCCGCATAGGCTGCCGCTGCGGGCACACCAAGGATCATCGCTTCCCCGAGTGAGTTGGGGCTGTTCTCCGCAGAGGAGGCGACCACGCTGAGGTGAGAAGCAAGCAGGTGCCTGACTACCTCATCAGCTTTCAGGTATCCGGTAAACCGTACGTGCTCCTGCAGCTTGAGACTGACTATCGCCTTCCTGACGTACAGCGCATAGCCGGTTCTGCGGCGCAGGTCTGCCGGGGAGCGCGGCTGAAAGGGTTCTCCGGCGATGACCAGCCTGATAAACGGGAATGAGGGAACCAGCAGGGCTGCGGCTTCAAGCAGGTGGTGCAGGCCCTTTAGCGAGTAGGAGCTGTTGCTTACATAGATAGAATAGCGCTCGGCCTGTTCAAGTTTCCAGACGGGGGAGTAGAAGACGCTGCGCAGGACTTCTGGGGCATAGATGTACCGGACGGTATCCGGGGTCGCCAGAGAGGCGTATGCCCGGTCGCAGGCGGTTCGTCCGCAGACTGCGTCGGCTTTCTGCAGATACTCCCGGTCCAGCACAATCCGCGCGGCAAGCCTGCGGCGCTGGAGGGTGACCGGCACCCTGATGCCCAGGCGTACCAGAAGGGGCAGAGCGGCATAGGATGCTGAGCGGAACAGTCCCGCGGTGTATTCGCGAACGTTCAGCGGAAGGACAGCCTGCAGCGAGACAAAGATGCGTGCTGAAGCTTTTCCGCGTTCTTCGTTGATGATCCCGAGTCCGAGCGGGTACTCAGTACCATGCACATGGATAATGTCGGGGTCAGCACGCTCCAGAATCCTGCGGCAGTACTCCTGCTGCCGTTTCTTCGGACGCAGCGCAGTTTTCGCAGTCGACTCGGGAACTGCTATATAGCGGACGCCGGCGATGGTGCGCTCGGTCAGCTCCTTGAGAGGACCGGGGGCGGCAACGGTCAGCTCGATTCCCTCCATTGCCCCGATTTTTGCCGCAGCAGCCTCCACCCAGCCGCCGAAGACGGTAGCTCCCCCGAGTTTCAGTTCCTCGGCAAACGAGGCGATAATAATGTTGACAACCCAGAGTACGCGCATTGCCTGTCAGGTCCTTCTCTTCTGAATTATCGTGCGGAAGTAGATTTTTTTCAACAGGAGGCGCAGCTTGCCGATGACGGCCGCTGCGGGACGGAGGGTCAGCGAACCGAGCAGGAAGCGCAGCCGGGCATGTGCCCCGGCCGCCAGTCTGAAGGCTTCACGGGCTGCTTCAGGTTCGTTGCCCCGCTCCAGAAGATAGCAGCCGAGGGTAAAGAGGTTGCTGAAGGTTCCGAGTTCCGGATGACTTCCGATGCGCTCTACCGTTTTTAGGTAGAAGGCGCTGCTCTCCTCCTGAATCCTCTCCGGAATGCGGTAGGTCACCTGATCCCGGTGGACCCTGAAGGAGACCAGCGGCTCGTCCACGTAGATAAAGCGGTATCCTGCGAAGAGGAGGCGGTACCAGTAGTCGTAGTCCTGCAGGGCCCGCAGTGATTCATCAAATCCGCCGAGATGGGTAAAACCGGCACGGGGAACGAGGAAAGTGCAGCCCATCAGGTTGTTGCGCCTGAGGTTCTTCAGCACGATGTCCCGCGCGGCATCTCCCGGCCGGTTCAAGCTGCGCTGCTGGCGGGGGAGCAGGCGCCCTGCGGCATCAATCAGCCGGGCATCGCTGAAGACGACCGCCTTCGGGTCTTCAAGCAGGGCACCGTCAGGAAGCGACATTCTGAGGGCCTCTATCTGCCGCTCAATTTTACCCGGTTCGTAGCGGTCGTCATGGCTGAGCCAGGAGAACCACTGCCCCCGCATCCTGCTCACGCCGAAGTTGAGGGCGCTCGAGACGCCGCCGTTTTCCTTACGGAAATACCGCACTGCACTGCCGTACTCAGCGGCCGCTGACTCGGTTGCTCCGCTGTCATCAGACCCGTCGTTGACGATCAGGATTTCCGTATGGGGATAGCTCTGGGCGAGGGCGCTGTCCACGGCTTCACGGAGATAGGCTGAAGCGTTGTAGGCCGGGATGATGATGCTGACCAGCGGATTATCCATGGCTTCTGCCCCTCTGGAGAGCTGCAAAGAGTTCAAGGTGCCGCGCCGCTGTGCTCGCTGCAGAGAAGCGGTCCTTAACCGTTTCCCGGGCGGCGGCGGTTACCGCGGCTCTCAGTTCAGGACTGCGGTAGAGCTTCAGGATAGTGCGGCAGTACTCGGCAGTATCCCCCGATTCCACAATAAACCCGTCCTCTCCGCTGCTGATGATATCCCTGAATCCTCCCGCTGCGGAGACTACAGCCGGAACTCCGGCAGCCATATACTCGCAGACAGCCAGGCCGAACGCCTCCCAACGGGAGGGGAGCACACCCACATCAAACCGGGCCATGTACTCTTCAGGTGTTTCGCTCCAGCCGGTGATTATTATCCGCTCCTGCAGACCAAGCTCGACAATCCGCTGCTCCACTTCCTCCCGCAGTTCCCCGTCCCCGACGAGAAGGCCGGTTACCTCCGGGATATCATCGATGAGCTGGTTTATGATATCGAGCACTTTCAGCGGATCTTTTGCGGCACTCAGCCGGCCGGAAAAGCCGACTACGAAACGGTCGGTCAGAATCTCCGGCCGCTTCGCTGCAGAAAATCTCTGCACATCGATGCCGCTCGATATCAGCACGAGTCTGCGTTTCGAGATATGCCGGAGGAGAGCAGCCTGCCGTTCAGCTTCGGAGACTACGATGAGGGCCGCTGCAAGCGGAGCCAGTGCCCGCTCAATGCAGCCGTAGATGGACTTCTTCAGTCTGCTTCCATCCATGATGAAAGCCCATCCGTGGGGGTTGCAGCAGACGGGTATGCCCGTCCCTGCTGCCGCGAGACGGCCGAGTGCTCCGGCCTTGGAGCTGTGCAGGTAGATGATATCAGGGCGGATTTCCTGTATCTGGCGCCTGAGGCGCAGCATGGCAGTGAAATCGGCTGCCGGGCTGATCTGCCTGACCATCGGCAGCGGCCTGACCGTCACCGCTGTACTTTTCACCGCATCCATCCCGACCGTCTTCTCAGGACAGATAATTACCTGCCGGTACCCGGCAGCCTCAATATAAGGGACCAGAGAGAGCACGTAGGCCGGTACCCCGCCGTAGGTCGGCTGCAGGACATGGAGAATACAGGGTTCAGCGGGCATGTCTGAACATTCCCCACCGGAGAAGCGGAACAGACCCGCCTGCCCGGTCCCGGTAGACAAGCGAGAGAACGAGCAGCATCCAGGTGGTCATGTCGAGATGATAACTGAGGAAGATGGAGACAAAACTGTAGATCAGTCCGTAGAGGAGGAGAAAATGGCGTATCTGCCGCTCCTGATGGTCAGCAGGAGGAATCAGCACGGAACCGATTGCGTACCGGTAAAGGTAGCCGAGCATGAGGAGGCCCCATATGCCGCCTGCAAGCAGGTACTCAAGGTAGGTGTTATGGAGATTGTAGTGAGCCCCGATGGTCTCCTCCATGAACGCTATCGAGTTAAACCCTCCGATGCCTGTCACCGGGTGATCAAGGAATCCGAGTATGCTGTGATAGTACTGTTTGAGTTTTATGATGCGCAGGAGGCTCTCCCCGTTTGTCTCCCCGACCTGACGGAATGCTTCAATCACGATGGTGAACCTGCTGACCAGCACCCGGACCAGTCCAGCAGGGTGAACGATGACGATACCCGCGGCGGCTGCGAAGATAATCCACAGGAGCCAATTGCCGATGCGTCTCTCCCGGTCGACCGACCTGAGCAGAAAAGGGGAGAGCAGTACCAGCAGCCCGAGGCCGAGAATTCCCATACGGGAAAATGTCAGAAGGATGCCGAGTGAAAACCAGAGAAATAGGGGTATGACGATGGTGAGCCGCCTCAGGGTAAACAGGGCTGACGCCCCGATGAGAAGCGCCGCAGCCTCGTAGTTCGGATCCTTGAGCAGCCCGGAGACCCGCAGCCGGGAGGCTGTCGCCAGCGCTTCTGCGACTCCCGCTTCCCCTGACAGATTCCCGAGAAACTGCACCAGAACTGCAAGTGCTGAAACTGC
>CAYSRK010000149.1:0-2244 GCA_964433385.1 uncultured Spirochaetales bacterium | reverse complement strand
GGGGAGGCCAGTTCTATGTGGCCCATCCGTTCCCGCCGGACTTTGAAGTGGGTTACCTCAACTCCGCATCGGTCGCAGATAACGCCCTTGTACCTGATGGACTTGAATTTTCCGCAGTAGCATTCCCACTCTTTGGTGGTGCCGAAGATCTTCTCGCAGAACAGCCCGTCTTTTTCAGGCCTGAGCGTACGGTAGTTGATCGTTTCGGGCTTTTTCACCTCACCGTAGGACCAGGACTTAATCTGCTCCGGTGAAGCGAGTTTTATCATAATGCTATCGAAATCCTGAATTTCTCTCATTCGACGGTCTCCTAGAACCTTTGCCTCTCTGGAGGCTCAATCGTAATAGAACTGCGGCCCGCACGGGGCGGACCCTGTCAGGTTAAACTCCCGTCAGAACTGGGATCCGCGCTTGTTGATCAGCTCCTCATCCCGTTCCGTCAGCGGCACCTGCTTGCCTTTGGAATCATATATCGACATATCGAGAGCGAGGCCCCGCAGTTCCTGCACCAGAACGTTGAACGACTCCGGCATCCCCGCGTTCGAGGCAGGCTCATCCTTAACGATGCTCTCATAGATCTTGACCCGCCCGTTCATGTCATCCGACTTGATCGTCAGCAGCTCCTGCAGCGTGTTGGCCGCTCCGTACGCCTCAAGAGCCCAGACCTCCATCTCGCCCAGTCTCTGTCCGCCGAACTGGGCTTTTCCGCCGAGCGGCTGCTGGGTAACCAGGGAGTAGGGTCCGGTTGAGCGGGCATGCATCTTGTCGTCAATGAGGTGGGCAAGCTTCAGGATGTAGACATAGCCGACGAAAACCTGGTTCACAAACCGCTCACCCGTCCGTCCGTCCCGCAGCCAGGTCTTGGAATCAAGGGGCAGTCCCGCCTCCTTCATCTTTTCCTCAATCTGCTCCATAGTTGCGGACTGGAAAACCGGTGTGGAGTACCACTGGTCAAGCTCGCTGGCCGCCCAGCCGAGCTGGGTCTCAAGCAGCTGACCGATATTCATTCGTGAGGGAACGCCGAGAGGGTTCAGACAGATGTCCAGCGGCGTACCATCCTCCATGTAGGGCATATCCTCTTCCGGAAGCACCCGAGCGACAACACCCTTGTTGCCGTGGCGTCCGGCCATCTTATCGCCTTCGCGCAGCTTGCGTTTCTTCGCGACAAGCACTTTCACCACTTCGTCAACGCCGGGCGGCAGGTCATCTCCCTCGGATCTTCTCAGCCGCTGGATATCGATAACCGTACCCTCGGTGCCGTGGGGAACCTTCAGGGAGGTATCCCGGACCTCTTTTGCCTTCTCACCGAAGATGGAGTTGAGCAGCTTGAATTCAGGCGTGGTATCGGATTCAGATTTCGGAGTCACCTTACCTACAAGAATGTAGCCAGGCTTTACCTTCGCCCCAATCCTGATAATTCCGTCCTCATCCAGCTGCTCGAGCGACTTTTCACTGGTGTTGGGGATGTCGCGGGTCAGTTTTTCGGGACCGAGTTTGGTCTCACGGACATCAATCGTAAACTCTTTTATGTGGATTGAGGTGAAAATATCCTCTTTGACCACCTTCTCGGAAATGAGAATGGCATCCTCGTAGTTATACCCGTTCCAGGGGACAAAGCCGACAAGCACATTGCGTCCGAGGGCAAGCTCTCCCTTGCTCGTCGCAGGACCGTCAGCAAGGATTTCACCCTTGGCAACCTTCTGCCCAACTTTGACAATCGGTTTCTGGTTGAAGCAGGTATCCTGGTTGGTCCGCTGAAACTTCTGCACCGGATAAGAGTCGAGCTCCCCGGTTATCTCAGGCCGATCCGGCTCCACCGCTATCTCGTAGGAGGTGACCGAAACCACCGTCCCCGGTCTGCGGGCCTTGATCAGCACCCCTGAGTCGTAGGCAGTCTTGCCCTCCATTCCTGTCCCGACCCGGGGGGGCTCGGGAAAAAGCAGCGGTACAGCCTGGCGCTGCATGTTGGAGCCCATAAGGGCCCGGTTGGCGTCATCGTGCTCAAGAAAGGGAATCAGAGCGGTCGCAACTGAAATTACCTGCTTGGGCGAGACGTCCATGTACTGGATATCCTTCGGGTCCCGCGTCGTGTAATCTCCCGATTTTCGGACCGAAACCTGGTCATCAAGGAACGTCCCCGAGGTGTCGATCCGGGCATTCGCCTGGGCGATGAAGTACTTCTCCTCATCGATAGCCGAGAGGTAGACAATCTCCTTTGTCGCCTGTCCGTTCTTTACCCGGCGG
>CAYSRK010000148.1:0-4322 GCA_964433385.1 uncultured Spirochaetales bacterium | reverse complement strand
GGGGACATTATGTTGCCAAAAGAATATCTAATCAATAGTATTTACACGATACCTGCCGGTTTCTGAAAGCCTTCGCTGCGTTACGAACCGGTTACAGTGCACATGAACACGTATTCCACGCATGAGTCATATACCGCATAGAGTCCTGTGATACTGATTATGGTTTCCTCATCAGCTGCTCATTCACAGAAGGGTAAAGCTAATTACTGAAATTCCTACATCTCCGCCTTAATCTCCGCCTCTCTCAGCAGCTTTGCTGCCCAGCCGAGCTCCAGGTCGTAGAGCTTGCCCTCGCTCGGGACTCCGTCCCGGCCCTTCCAGCTCATCATCTCGTAGTAATAGGAGAGCGCACGCTCCTGCTCCTCGGGAGTAATCCGCGAACCCTTCATCGGACCGTTCTCCAGCCCGTTATACAGCCTGGGCGGAATCCGGTCATCCTCCCGGGTAAGCCCCGCATGGATAAGATTGAAGACCCGCATCATATTCGTGAACCGCTCTCCGGCCTTCATCAGCTCGTAGAGCGAAGTCTCCCACCCCGTAGCAGCCGCAACCATCTCAGCCAGCTGGTACGGCCTGAACGTCCGCACCGGACCGAAGACAAAGATGCACAGATCAAGCGCATCAAACAGACTGAACCAGTGCTGCAGATTCGTCACCAGATGCACCTTCTCAGGCCCCAGACTCAGACTCGGAACCGGATCGAGCACCCCCAGCTGATGCGCCCCGCTCATGAAATACCCCGGATCATCGGCAGCATGACTGTAGCCTGAAAGCTGCGGATCAAACGCCCCATCGTGCTCAGCCTGCAGATGATCCCCCCCCATCGGGGAGATTGAGTAGATCAGAGCCACCCCCTTCTTCACCCGCGGATCGCACAGCGCAAGCTCAAGCCCCTTAGCCGAAATCGAAAACGCCTCAGTCTCTTTCCCCAGCCGCTTCGCCGCCTTCCACGAACCCTCGGCCAGAAAATCCCCGATACCCCGCCGCTCGGCAATAAGGGTAATCACCTCAAGCATCGCCTCCGCATTCCCGAAGCGCAGATCAATCCCCCCCGTATCCTCCAGCGTCAGAAACCCCTTCTCGAAACACTCCATCGCAAAGGAAATCGAAAGCCCCGTGGAAATCGTATCAAGCCCCAAGCGGTTGCAAAGCTCATGCCCCTTCGCCGTCGCCGTGAAATCGAGCACCCCGCAGTTTGAACCCAGCGCGCCCCACGTCTCAAACTCAGGCCCTCCGTAGGTCGGATCCACATGATACGGAGCCCCGGAAGAAAAAACCTGCTTGCACGCCACCGGACAGGCAAAACACCCCTCCGAACCCACTTTAAGCCGCTCATGCAGCTCCTCGATGGACCAGGGAAAATCAGCCTGCCCCTGCGTATAGTTGCGCGTGGGAAGTCCCCCCGCCTCATTCGCCCCATAGTAATACGAAGAAGTCCCGTACTGCGAAAGCGTCCGGTTATCAGCATTCTGCGTATAATGCTCAGCAAAGTACCGCCCGAGCCGCTTAATCGTCTCCCGATCGGCAACCTCGACCCGCTTCCTCCCCCGAACAGCCACCGCCTTCAGCTGCTTTGAACCCATCACGGCCCCCATCCCCATCCGCCCGCTGTAGTGGCGCAGATCGGAAGAAACCCCCGCATACTTCACCAGAGCCTCCCCGGCAGGACCGATAGCCGCAACCCGGATCTTCTCATCCCCGAGCTCCTCGACCAGCGCCCGGGACGTATCCCCCGTATCCTTGCCCCAGATACCCGAAGCATCGCGAATCTCGATCTTCCCATCGCAGATCCACAGATAGACCGGCCGGTCAGCTCGGCCGGTGATCAGCAGCGCATCGAAACCGGACTGCTTGAACTCAGCCCCCCAGAACCCCCCTGCCTCGGAAACCCCGTAGAAACCGTTAAGCGGCGACTTCGCCCCGATCGAGTGGCGCCCGAACCCCGGAAGCGGAACCCCGGTCATCACCGAAACCGCAAAGACCAGCAGCGCCTCCTCCCCGAGCGGATCACAGCCTACCGGAAGCTCGTTAAGCAGAAAATAACTGACAAACCCGTTCCCCCCCAGATACCTGCGGTAGAACTTCTCATCGGGATGCTCCACCCTGACCGACCGATCAGACAGATTCACCCGCGCAATACGACCATTACAAGAAACCGGCATCGTTACTACCTCCTAACCGCCAAGCACAACCGGAAGGACTGAAACAACTGCCCCCGCGGGCACAGAATCAACCTCAGAGAGCAGCCTCCCCCCGCAGACCAGCGTATAGAGCAGCCCCGTACCGAAGCCCTCCATAACCTTGCGGATCTCGGCACACGCCAGCTTCCCGTCGGAACTGACCTCA
Organism: uncultured Spirochaetales bacterium; assembly: GCA_964433385.1. Lineage (GTDB taxonomy): Bacteria > Spirochaetota > Spirochaetia > JABMQR01 > JABMQR01 > M55B182. Next base: position 1,976 of record CAYSRK010000148.1, on the reverse strand, counting down.
AGGACCAGCTCCCCGGTCCCGCAGACACGCGCAAGCGTGGCGGAAAACTCCATCGTAATGCAAACCCTCTCCGCAGCCCTCTCCATGGGTACCATCCTTTCCGGCAGTATGGGTACCAGTATAGTACATAATTGTATATTGTCAACAATTAAAGAATATACAGATCTTCTCTCCAGATTTTCTGCCTGCTTCACCATTTCCTACAAGCTGTGCTATAGTGAGAAGCAATGAATGCTCTGTAAAGCACTCTGATACCAAGTGCAGGAAATAGCCATGCCAGCTTCGCCTACATGCACCCGCTCCCGGCTGCTCCCCTATTATATCGCCGCCGTCATTATTGCTGCCGCGTTCTCCCTCCCGGCCCTGATCACCCCCCCTGCCGGCAGCGGAAACCCGGCCCTCTACACCGCCCTATTTCTTGTGACCGTCGCCCTCAACCTCCTGCAGTACACCATGTCAGACCAGTTCTCCTTCTCCCTCGCAACCGTCCCCGAACTCGTCGCCTACTACACCTTCGGCCCGGTCGCGGCCCTGCTGCTCATCCTCACGAGCATTATCACCAACACCGCCTACCGCCTCGCCGCACGCATCGCAGCACCCCTTGAAGCCGCCTACAAGTTCCTGCTCAACCTCAGCGTCTTCATCCTCGCCCTGCGCGCAGCTGATGCGGTATCGAACCTGCTCTCCGTCGACCCATCAAGCACGACGGATATCTGGAAATTCTGCCTCGTCGTCCTCGCCTTCGGCCTGGTAAACAACCTCCTGCTCGTCGGCATCATCCGCCTTGCAGCCGGCCAGTGGATATTCCGCATGCTCTCAGCCGTAAAAATCGGCTACTACATCTTCTTCTCGTTTCTCTTCACCCCCCTGATCATCTACGCCTACCAGGACCGGGGCATGCTCCTCACCCTCTGGCTGATCGCCGCCCTTATCCCGATCCAGCACATATCGCAGAGCTCCCACCGCCTCATCGAACAGGAGGACGCGCTCGGGCACGACTCGCTCACCGGGCTCTATAACTACCATAACCTCAAAGAACGCCTGACCAGGCTTCTGGAACAGCAGCAGCCCTTCGCCTTCGCCCTCGCCGACCTCGACGGCTTCAAGGAGATAAACGACACCCACGGCCACGTCTGCGGCAATGAAATCCTCAAACAGTTCTCCCGCCTCTTCGGGAAAGCCGGAAAACCTGACGGAGACCTCTTCCGCTACGGAGGTGATGAGTTTTGTCTCCTCACCTCCTCCCCGGAGAGTCTCTCCCGGGTCCTCGAGCGGTGGGAACAGATCCCCCTGTCCTACAGCTGGGAGGGAAAGACCCTGAGCATCGGATTCAGCATCGGGGTGCTCTACTACGACGGAAAAGAGCAACAGTCCTTTGAAGCAATCATAAGTGAAGCCGACCGCAGGATGTATGCAAGCAAGATGGAGCGGAGAAGTTCCCATGAGCCGGGTTAACTGCAGACAGATGCTCGCCTCAGCCACCCGGCACGGCTACGCCGTAGGCGCATTCAACATCACCAGCATCCTGCAGATGCAGGCGGTCATGGAAGCTGCCCAGGCAGCTGAGGCTCCGGTCATTATCCAGACCTCCGAAGCCCCAGCCCGGGCAATCGGACCGGAACTGCTCAGCGCAGCCTTCGGTGTCCTGGCGGACCGCCTCACGGTCCCGGCTGCGCTCCACCTCGACCACTGCACCGACGTACACCTCTGCCTCCGCTGCATAGACGCCGGGTATACGAATATCATGATTGACGGCTCAGCGCTGCCGCTCGAGCAGAACACGGAGATAACGAAGCAGGTCGTCGACTACGCCCGCGCTCACAGTGATGCGACAGTCGAAGGTGAGCTCGGACGGGTATTCGGCGTGGAGGACGACAGCAGAGCAGACGAAGATCCCTCCCTGCTCTGCGACCCCGATGAGGGGGTCCGGTTTGTACGCGACACCGGGATCGACCTCTTTGCCCCGGCTGTCGGCA
>CAYSRK010000147.1:0-8438 GCA_964433385.1 uncultured Spirochaetales bacterium | reverse complement strand
TTGCGCAGGGCCAGGACGACGGAAAAATTACCATCGGCTATACCTTCCACAGTGCACAGGATGTATTCCAGAATCTGATCAAGAACGAGTTTGTCGCAGCAGCCGAGGCTCAGGGCGTAGAAGTACGGGTCATTGACCCCCTGCTCGATATCGAGAAGCAGGTTGCCGCTGTTGAGACGTTCATCACGCTCGGCGTTGATGCCATTGTCTGCAGCCCGCTCGACTACACCGGTGCTATTCCGGGTGTTCTTGCAGCTAACGAAGCCGGTATCCCCTACGTTGCCATCAACTCAGAAGTCGGCGGCGACGGCGACTTTGTCTACGTCGGTTCGCTGAACTATGATGCAGGCGTTATCGAGGGCGAGTACATGGCTGAGGTCCTCCCCCAGGATGCCAAAATCGTCTACCTGAGAGGAACCGAAGGCATGGAGCATACCATCGCCCGCCGCAAGGGAATCCAGGATGCGCTCCTTGATGTCCGCCCGGACGTTACCCTCCTTGCTGAGCAGACTGCCAACTACGACAGAGCAGAAGGCATGCAGGTTATGGAAGACTGGATCCAGGCTTTCCCGCAGATCGACGGCGTTATTTCTGCTAACGACCAGATGGCGCTTGGAGCTCTTGAGGCTCTCAAGTCAGCCGGTATTGAGGGCGTCCTTATCGCCGGTATCGACGGGACAGATGAGGCCAAGCAGAACGTGAAAAACGGAACCTTCGCCATTTCTGTTCTCCAGGATGCCAAAGGACAGGCTACTACAGCCCTTCAGGCCGCGCTTGACCTGATTGACGGCAAAGAGATTGACAAACGCATCATTGTTCCTTTCCGGCCGATCACCATCGAAAATGTGGATCAATACCTGTAGGTGAACTAGTGCATTGAACGGGCATCCGCTCCACCTCTTCAGGGGGTGGAACGGGTGCCTTTTTCAACTCTGAAGCAGTTTGGACCATTGAAATGATGTGCAGTCCAATAGTGCAGACTGGTTCCAGGGTTGCTTTGTCGCCCATACACTGCTTAGAACATCAGCCGAACTGCTGTCACAATCCAACCAACGGTCCACCCGTGCTATACTTATACCCGCAGTATCGACTATGGACAGCAGGCTGCTGAAAGGAGGAAGCTTTGAGCGGAAACAATGAGTTTATCCTGGAAATGCGCAATATTGTGAAGACTTTTCCGGGTGTCAAAGCTGTCAGCGACGTAACGATGAAGGTGCGTCCGGGGACAGTGCATGCGCTTGTCGGTGAGAACGGCGCAGGTAAATCAACGCTTATGAAGGTGCTGGCCGGGGAGCATGCCGCTGATTCAGGTGAGATCTATTTCAAGGGAGAGAAGGTTGATATCCGCAATACGAAGGATGCCTTCGCCGTTGGAATCTCGACCGTGTATCAGGAACTGAACCTCGTCAGTGAAATGACCATTGCCGAGAACATGTTTCTCGGAAGGGAACCGAAACAGAAGAACGGAATGCTGGTCGATGCCGCACTCATCAGCAAGAAGACTGAACAGTACCTGAAAGACATCGGACTGGGGCACTACACTCCCAGGACCAGACTGGGCAGCCTGAGCGTGGCAGCTCAGCAGATGATTGAAATCTCGAAGGGAATTACCCGCGGGTCGAGCCTGATCGTCCTTGATGAGCCTACATCGGCAATCACTGATACCGAGGTTGGGACACTCTTCTCCCTGATCAGAGATCTCAAGAGTAAGGGGATAACCTTTATCTATATCTCCCACAAGATGGATGAGATTTTTGAGATCACCGATGAGGTGACGGTCATGCGTGACGGTTTCTGGGTCGATACCCGGCCGACCTCCGAGCTGACAAAGAACTCCCTGATAACCCTGATGGTCGGACGCGAGTTGAAGGATCTCTTTCCGAAGACCGAGGTGGAAATCGGAGATGTGGTGTTTGAAGCGAAGGGATTAAGCCGGGGAAGGGCGTTTCAGGATGTCAGCTTCACCCTCCGCCAGGGAGAGATTCTTGGAATCTCCGGTCTTATGGGTGCCGGGAGGACGGAAGTTGCCCGGGCAATCTTCGGACTCGATCCGCTTGATAGCGGAGAGATGACGCTTGAGGGGCTCCCCTACGAGGTAAACAGGCCGATTGACGCCATAAGGCGCGGTATAGCCTACGTTCCGGAAGACCGGAAGCTGGTCGGGCTCTGCCTCGGCCGTCCGATACTGGAAAACATCTCACTCGCCAGTCTTGAGCTCTTTACCAGGCACGGACTGCTTGACCTGCGCTACGAGCGGGAGGAGGCTGAGGAGATATCGAAGAAACTTCGCACAAAGACCTACAGCCTTGATGTGGCGGTCGATACGTTGAGCGGCGGCAACCAGCAGAAGGTGGTTCTCAGCAAATGGCTGATCCGCAACCTCAAGGTGCTCATCCTCGATGAACCTACCCGGGGAATCGATGTTGGGGCGAAATCGGAGATACACAGGCTGATGTGCGAATTCGCCTCCCACGGCATGGCAGTCATTATGATCTCATCCGAGCTGCCCGAAATTTTGGGTATGAGCGACAGAATCCTGGTTATGCATGAAGGCCGCCTTAAAGGGGAATTGAGCCGCAAGGAAGCCACCCAGGAAAGAATTATGCAGTTTGCAACAGGAGGACATTCACATGAGTAATCCAGGCAGCGGAGCAGGGGCTCCCAAAACCGAGCTTGAGAAGAGGTCAAGGATGACCTTCAAGCAGATTTATGCAAAATACGGGTTTCTAATCATACTGCTGGTGATGATCATTATTTCGAGCATTCTCAGCCCGGCGTTTCTGTCGACCCGAAATGTTACCAACATTCTGCGGCAGATGTCGATAACCACCATCATCGCCTTCGGCACCACGATGGTTATCATTGCCGGTATGATTGACCTCTCCTCCGGGTCTGTAGCAGCGTTAACCGGTGTGCTGGGGACGAGCGTCTACGTCATGACCGGCTCTATCTGGCTGGGGCTGCTGATTGGGCTTATGTCCGGGGCTGCGGTCGGCTTTGTCAACGGGTTTTTCATCACCTACTTCTCTCTGCCGCCGTTTATCGTAACGCTGGCCATGATGACCGGAGCCCGAGGCCTGGTGCTGCTGTACACCAACGGCTTTCCTATTATCAACATCGGCGACTTTACCGTTCTCGGACAGGGGCGGATTCTGGGTATACCGGTTCCGATTCTGATTATGCTGCTCGTCATGGCGATAGCGATGGTGCTCGTCAAGCGGACCCGTTTCGGCCGCTACATCTATGCTATCGGGGGAAACGAGAATGCCGCCACTGCATCGGGAGTTAACGTCAACGGCATCAAGATTATCACCTTTGTTATCGCAGGAACCCTGACCGGTCTTGCTGGCGTCATCCTGATGTCGCGTATCAACTCCGGACAGCCGGCTGCCGGCCTCAGCTTTGAGCTCGATGCGATCACCGCGGTTGTTATCGGCGGAACGAGTCTTTCCGGCGGTGTCGGAACTATCCTCGGCACCCTCGTAGGCGGTCTTATCGTAGGTATCCTCAACAATATCCTCAACCTGACCAACGTCTCTCCCTACTGGCAGCAGATTCTCAAGGGTGTCGTTATCGTTGTGGCCGTTATCATGGATGTCAAGACCAAGGGAAAGAAATCCGCATAGTTCTCTCGGATACAGCGACACTGACCGAAGGACAGTATTTTTCTATCAGATCAGAGCCGGAATGAACCGGTCGGCGAGCTTGCGCCCCGGTTCCTCCCGGGGCGTAGTTCGTACAAGGAGCCCAAGATGACCCATCGTGAACGGATGAGAGCTGTTCTCAACCATAAAGAGGCCGATAAGATAGCCGTGGACTGCGGGGGTATGCACTCCTCAGGGCTCAGCGGTATGACGTACAATGCGGTAAAGCGGCACCTCGGCATTACCGGGGGAGCGACGAAGATCTACGATGTGAACCAGCAGCTGGCTGTTCCCGAGCAGTGGTACCTTGACCGGTTTCAGATCGACACGGTTGATCTTGCCAGGGTGTTTGATGCCGAGGGTGATTGGCAGGACTGGAAGCTGCCGGACAACACTCCCGCAAAACTTCCCGGCTGGATGACCTTCGAACAGCGCGGGAATGACTGGTTTGTACTCAACGGTCTTGGTGAGGTGCTGGCCCGGATGCCTGAAGGGGCCTTCTATTTTGATCAGGAGATCTACCCCTACTACGGTCAGGACAAGGAGAGCTTTGAAGACCTCAAGGAGAGCCTGGCGAAGATCAGCTGGACTGAGTTCAAGGACCAGATGTGGAAATCCTCCGATCGGCCGGATTTCTACGAATCAGTCGGCAGGGCGGTACGAAAACTCTACGCGGAGACCGACTACAGTATTATCGTCAACTACAGCAGTCTCTTCTTCGAGCCGGGTCAGTGGCTCTACCGCAATGATGAATTCTTCATGAAGCTCCTGACTGAGCCGGCTGAGATTACGGCGCTGTTTGAACAGCTGCTGGAGATGCACCTGCAGCGTCTGAAACCGTACCTTGAGCAGGTGGACGGGTATGCTGATGTCATCATCTTTTCGGATGATTTGGGTATGCAGTCAGGTCCCCTGATATCTTCCGATCTCTATGCGAAGATGATCAAACCCTACCATCAGAAGGTGTTCCGGTTTGTCAAGGAACATTCAAGCCTGAAGACATTCCTGCACAGCTGCGGGTCGATTGTCGATATCATTCCCCACCTTATCGATGCCGGACTCGATATCCTCAATCCGGTCCAGATTCAGACTAAGGATATGGAAGCCCATAAGCTCAAGGCCCGTTTCGGAAAGGACCTCGTGTTCTGGGGCGGGGGTATCGACACACAGCACACCCTCGGCAGCAGCAGCGCGGCACAGGTGCGGGATGAGGTGCGCAGAAATGCAGAGATTTTCATGAAGGACGGGGGATTTGTATTCACCGCCATCCATAACATGCTTCCGGGCATTCCTCCGGAAAATATCGTGGCCATGTACGACGAGGTGAATGCTTTACGCTACTGATCGCCACCGGACTGCACAGTCTGAAATTCAGTCAGCTGCCTGCGGCAGCACAGAGGAGATCCGATGAAACCGGTTATTTGTTTCGAAATGTTGTTTGACGGGGCAGCCGCGGCTGAGAAAATTGAAAAAGTGGCCGATGCCGGGTTCAAGTACGTGGAGTTCTGGGGCTGGCGCGACAAGGATATCGCGGCAGTTAAAGAAGTCTGCCGCCGTCGCGGAGTGGTTGTCGCCAATTTCAGCGGACAGCGGGTGGGCGACCTCGTAAACCGAGCGACGCATGAGGCACTTATCGCCGATTACCAGGACGCGCTGAAAACTGCGGCCGAACTCGATACCCACATTCTCATGGTCCTTGCCCACGAGCTGGGAGAGGGGGGAGTTGTGGTAAACCACTACAGTGAAATTCCTCCGGAGGAGAAGAGAGCGGCAATAATTGAGGGACTGAAGAAACTCCTGCCGCACACCCCGAAGGATATGCAGATTGTCATTGAACCGCTGAATACCGAGCTGGATCATACCGGCTATTTTCTGAACGATCTGAAAACCGCCTCGGAAATCATTGAGGCGGTCGGTGACCCCCGTGTAAAAATTCTCTGCGATCTCTACCATCAGGGGATGATGCACGATGATCCGGTTGAACTGATCGAGAACTACGTTTCTTCAATCGGATACGTCCATATCGCCGATTACCCCGGGAGAAACGAGCCGGGAACCGGCTCTGCCGACTGGAAAGCGGTGCTCAGGGCGCTTAAAGCATCCGGTTATGACGGATATGTGGGTTTTGAGTATGCTCCTGCCGGGGATTCAGCAGTATCGCTGAAGGCTATCTACGACCTCTGGCAGTCTGCTGAGTAATTCCATGAAATTGATAAGCCAAGGAGTGAGAAGATGATACTATCCTATGTTACCGACAGTATGGGCCACCTGCCCTTTGAAAAGATGCTTGATGAGGTGAAAAAGCTCGGCATCACGCACGTTGAGATGACTACCGGAGGCTGGTCTCCAACTCCGCACACGAACCTGGATGAACTGCTCGACAAACCGGAAGCGCTGGCCGCCTTCAAGGGAGCGCTTGCGGATAGAGGTATCGGCCTTGCTGCCCTCAACTGCTCAGGCAACCCCCTTGACCCGGGTCCCCTCGGGGAGGAGCATCGTGATGTCACGGAGAAGACGATGCGTCTTGCCGGCCTTCTCGGAGTGAAGACTGTAGTTATGATGAGCGGCCTTCCGGCCGGAGCCCCCGGCGATACCGTTCCGAACTGGATTACCTATACGCAGAGCTGGCCGCCCTCTCTGAGAGATGTGCTCGACTACCAGTGGAACAAAGTTGCCATCCCGTACTGGAAGAAGCTGGTCGATATCGCCCTGGACAACGGAGTGGAGAAGATCGCCCTGGAGAACTTCTCCTCCCAGCTGGTCTGGAATCCGGAGACCCTGTTTAGACTGCGTAATGCCGTAAGTCCGGTTATCGGCCTGAACCTTGATCCCTCTCACCTGATCTGGATGGGTGCTGATCCCATTGCCGCCGCCCGTGTTCTGGGGCCGGCAATCCACCACGTTCACGGCAAGGATGTGAGAATAGAACCGTGGCATGCGAAGGTGAACGGCATCCTTGAGACGAAGGAAATTGACGATGTTGCCAATCGTGCATGGAACTACGTGGCTGTAGGCTGCGGTCAGGACCTGCAGTGGTGGAAGGAATTCTTTTCAGTAGTGCGGATGATGGGATATAATGGATTTGTTTCACTTGAGATGGAGGACCTGACGATGAGTATCGAAGCCGGAATACAGACTTCCGTTGATGCTCTGAAACAGACGATAAGCCTCTGAAGGAGAAGGAGTGCCCATGATTATCACGCAGAACGAACCGTACCCGTACGGGTATACCGCAGTAACGGAACAGGACGGCCGGCATGCCGATATGCTGCTCGATTTCGGAATCCTCCGACTGAAGGCGGGAGACAGCTGGAAGAGTGCAGAGGATAAGGAGCGCGCATGGCTGCTGATCAAAGGCTCAGTCGAGTTTGTCTGGGACGGCGGCAGCTCGGCCGGAAGCGGCAGCTCGGCCGGAAGCGGCAGCTCAGCCGGGAGCAGGGTATCCTGTTTTGATGAGAATCCGGTGGTCCTTCATGTGCCCTCCGGGGTACAGGCTGTCATCCGGGCTGTTGAGGAGAGCGAGCTGGCCGTGGAAGCCTGCCGTAACGGGAAACAGTTCGATCCGAAGTTCTACAGCCAGGAGGATACCCGCAGCGATATTTTCGGGGCAGGTATTCTCAATGAGGCTTCGATCAGGACGGTCCGGACAGTATTTGACGGAGAGATCGCCCCGAATTCGAACATGGTGCTGGGTGAAGTGATCAACCACCCCGGCAAGTGGTCGAGTTTCCCGCCGCACGACCATCCGCAGCCCGAGATATATCATTATCGTTTTTTCCCGGAGCAGGGCTTCGGCATATCGCTGCTCGGCGAGGAGCCGAAGCTGGTGAAGCACCGCTATACCTCGCTGATCAGCCCTGACATTACGCATTCACAGGCTGCCTCCCCGGGGTATGCCATGTACTATATCTGGATGATTCCCCACCTGGAGAACGACCGCTGGCTCCCGACCACCCGGTATTTCGTCAAGGACCACGAGTGGCTGAACAAGCCCGGGGTAAAGATCTGGCCCGAACTGAAGTTCGGCGAGTGAGAGTGCAGGGACGCGGACGCATCCGGCGGTGAATAGGTAAAAAACGGAGGAGAAGACGATGAAGACAGTCAGACTTACAGTTGCCCAGGCCCTGGTCAAGTTTCTTGACAATCAGTGGATTGAATTTGACGGCGTCCAGAACAAGATGTTCAAGGGCGTCTTCACCATATTCGGCCACGGCAACGTTGTCGGCCTCGGGCAGGCCCTCGAGGAGGATGCCGGGGACCTTATTGTCCATCAGGGCAAGAATGAGCAGGGTATGGGCCTGGCAGCCATGGGGTACGCGAAGCAGATGCGGCGCAGACAGGTCTACGTCTGTACATCGTCCATTGGCCCCGGGGCGGCAAACATGGTGACTGCGGCAGCCAATGCGACTTCAAACCGTATCCCGGTGCTCTTTCTGCCCGGAGACCAGTTTGCTACCCGGCAGCCGGACCCTGTTCTGCAGCAGGTTGAACGGTTCAATGATTTCACCATTACCGTCAACGATGCCTTTAAGGCGGTGAGTCAGTACTGGGACCGGGTAAGCAGACCGGAGCAGCTGATGAGTGCGATGATCAATGCAGTCCGGGTGCTGGCTGACCCCGCTGATACCGGTGCGGTTACCGTTGCCCTGCCGCAGGATGTCGAGGGAGAAGCTTACGACTATCCCGAGAGCTTTTTCCAGAAACGGGTCCACCGTATCGAGCGGCGGCCGCCCACTCCTGAGATGATAGCCGATGCGCTCTCTGCTCTGAAGAAGAGCAGGAAGCCGATGCTCA
>CAYSRK010000146.1:0-1782 GCA_964433385.1 uncultured Spirochaetales bacterium | reverse complement strand
CCATCCTCAGCATCCGGTCAGACGCATCATGCGGGTGCGGATACGAACGGTTGCCGGTTATGACGTTGATGTTCTGAATCTCCTCTCCGCCAAGCTCATATATGCGCTTGCGCAACAGCCCATTGAGATCGTTCTCCCGTATCCCCGGTCGCGCTGTAGCTATCACATCCCAGAAGGCAGCCTCATCTATGGCTATTGACATCTCTATCAGGTCAATCTCTTCCTTCGTCTTGATCTTCTGCGCTTCCAGTATCGTCTGCTGCCCGTCAACCACATTGAGCCCTTCAGCCTGAAGCGCCAGCATAAACGGAATCTCCGTGATGTCCATCCCCAGCGGAGCATCTGCCACTCCCCATTCAGTCAGGATCGATTTTATCTCCTTCGCAAAGTTCCGCGCATGGTCAAATACCACCTGCCGAGGAAAAGAACCACGCATCGCCCCCCCGGTAAACGGAAAAATCCGGTCCGCTATCCAGGGACACAGCTCCTTCTTCGCCGCTATCGCGCTGCCCGCTTCATACAGTATGGGCGGCTGATCAGCTGATACCAGACAGGCTCGTGCCAGCTTGTTGTTCATCCAGTCATTCAGTTTCGTGCTCGTTATGTACCGGATCGCATCGTGGTCAAAGGCCAGCAGCGACCCCAGTCCATCCTTTCGTATCTGATCCTGCGTCTTCTTCAGACGATCCTTCCGCAATTTATCGTAGTCTATCCTGATCTCACAATCAGTGGCCATCGTTCCCAGTATTCCCATAGCATCCTCCTCAAGTTCGTTATTATCTATCGTACAAGAAACTCCCTGATTATCCGGAATGTATCAGGAAGACATATTTAAACCGAAAGCACCTTGCGAAGTGTAGATACGTCCTTTCGCATAAGTTCCATCGGATCATCGCCACGAATGCATAACGGCGGCATATCGTAATAATTCTCACTGATAAGCCACCCCTCATAACCGTTCTTCCGCAGAACTTCCATACTGGCGAAGAAATCGGCGTCCCCGGTTCCCAGCAGTGCGCCGCTGAGATCCTTGTTTTTCCCGTCCTTTACGTGAACCTCAACTACATGGGGGTACAGCTGCTCCAGGACACGGGGCGAGGAGTCGTCATTGGCAAGGTAGTAGTTCTGAAAATCAAAGTAGAGGGCAAAATTAACTGCGTTAACTTCGCGAACCATGGCGATCGACTGCTCAACGCTCAGCGTATTCTCCGCAGCTATGGTTATTCCCGAATCGGCAGCAGCCCGGCACGCCTCACGCAGCATATCGATAACAATTTGGAAATGCCGTTCGGTCCTGATGCGGCTCTTTTCGAATGTCGGGATCATCACAAGCGGGATATCCATATACTCAGCAGCCTCAACAGCAGCAAGAATACCTGCCCGCACTATCTCATGTTCAGTGGTTCCCGGCTCATCAACAAGACTGTAATAGTCTCCCGCCCTCACCGCCATGGAGGGATACTCCAGTCCGTACTTCTGGGCATACTCAAGATACAGATCGCGGACAAACTTCCTCGATTTCGGAAAACCCCGTTCCCAGGGACCGATATCGAGCTGCATTCCTTCAAAGCCGACTTCTGCAGCCAGCCTGCAGGCAGCCGGCCCCTCAACCGGCAGAGCCCATTCACAGACCCCAATTTTGTTTATCATCATCAGTCTACCCAATTTCAGTAATTCGAACCGGACGATTCTCCTGCCAGGATTTCTTTGCAGCCATTGACAGCACCACAGCCTTCCTGCCGTCCTCACCCGTAACCGGCGGAGGGGTGTCATGGTAGAGAC
>CAYSRK010000145.1:0-3449 GCA_964433385.1 uncultured Spirochaetales bacterium | reverse complement strand
GTTCCAATCGCCGAAGCTTTGAGAATAGCTGCTGACGCCGGGCTTGATCTGGTTGAAGTAGCCCCGAACGCTATCCCGCCCGTATGTAAAATCCTCGATTACGGTAAATTCAAGTATGACCAGGAAAAGAAGATGCGGGAAACGCGAAAGAACCAGACGCAGATAAAACTCAAAGAGATTCGTATGCAGCCGAAAATTGAGAAGCACGACCTCGAATTCAAGACCAAGCACGTGACTGAGTTTCTTGATGAGGGCAATAAAGTGAAGGTAACCATCCGTTTCCGCGGACGGGAGCTTGCCCACACCGAACTAGGACGCGTTGTTCTTGACCGTGTTCTTCAGATGCTTGACGCGAATGAAGTAGGCTATAACCTTGATCGTACCCCGATGATGGAAGGCCGCTTCATGTCGATGATCATAAGTCCGGCAAAAAGCGCAAAAAAACAGTAGCCTTCGGGCACCGTGTCTGCGGCTCTTATTGTCTGACCGCGCTCCCCGGTAGAGGGGGCGACGATTTTTACAAGTGCAGTTCCAGGGGTTCTTGTTCCCTGAGAACGCAGAGGAAAGGTTTATGCCGAAAATGAAAACAAGAAAAGCCGCTGCGAAGCGGTACAAGGTCACCGCCTCAGGGAAGGTGAAGTACAAAAAACAGGGCACCCGCCACATTCTTACCAAGAAGAGCCCGAAGAGGAAGCGCCATCTGAGACACTCCGATGTGCTTAGTGATGCAGAGACGAAGAAAGTCAGAAAACTGCTTCCCTACCAGTTCTAAAGGAGGAGTGACCGTATGCCCAGAGCAGTAGATGGAACGAGAAGAAAGGACCGCCGTAAAAGAATCCTGCAGGACGCCAAGGGTTTCTACGGGCGGAGAAGCACCAATTTCCGGACAGCCAAGGACGCAGTAACCAAGGCTGGTCAGTATGCCTACCGTGACCGGAAGCGCAGAAAAAGAGATTTCAGGCGACTGTGGATTACCAGGATATCGGCAGCAGTACAGGCTGAGGGGCTTAACTACTCCCAGTTCGTGCATGGTCTCAAGCTTTCCCAGATCGATATCAACCGCAAAGCCCTCTCCAATATGGCAGTCGAGGACAAACCAGCCTTTTCAGCCCTGGTAACTCAAGTTAAACAGGCATTAGAGGTATAGGATGCTTACATTAGATAAGGTGCAGCTGCTTGAAGAACGAATAAAGAAAGCGGTCACCCTTATCCACAAACTGAGAGATGAGAACGCGTTCCTGCGCGATGAGCTTGAGATGCTGAAGACTCACAATGAGGAACTCAAGGACTACGCCAAGAGTATCGAGCAGAGCTGTCAGCAGGAAAAAAGCGTCTCTTCCGAAGCTATTGATTTTGATTTGGAAGAGGAACAGTTCGATACCGACCTCCGGCCTGCCGCGGCTGATGCTGAGCTGCTTGAAACTGATCAGCCTCTGCCTCAGGGCGGCAGGGGGGCGGAGGAGCTGCCGCTGTCGCAGGACGATCTCGACGATGATATTCTCATCGACTTGGACCCAGATGAGGATATCCCTCTTTACTAGTGCGGTCCGGCAGGCAGAGAAACGGGAGTGGGCAGTATGCAGGCTAATATAGTCAAGGTTTCCGTTCTCGGCAGAAGGCTTTCCGTCAGGACTGACGCTTCTGCGCAGGAGCTTGCAGCGACCGTTTCGTATCTTGAAAAGAGGGCCGAAACCTTGAAATCGGCTGCATCTGCAGCCGACCCGGCCAATCTCAGCATACTGCTTAACATAGTGCTGGCTGATGAGATCATGCAGCTCAAGCGTGAGCTGGAGAACATCAGGAAGACTGAGTTTTACGAGCTCGAGCAGGCTGAAAAGCTTACGAACGAGCTGATACATTTAATCAGTCGGGAACTGGACTGATCAGCTGTACGGAACGGCAGCCCGAAAAGGTTCTGCCGACGTGCAGCACGGGAGGAAAAACTTTTCCTGCGGTGTACGGGAGAAACACACGTCTCTTGGGTCAACGAATTAATTCGGGACTTCAGAGTTTTTTTGTTGAATTGCCCCTCTTTACGAGGAACAGGATGCAGAAAACAGAAGACCCACTTGGACTTATGCAGTTCAAGAGATTCCGTTTTGATCGGCACCGCGGGTTTATCTTCACTTCCCTGCTGAACTGCTGCTGTACACCCCCTACCCCTGCGCTATGCCCTATCTGTCTCGACACCGGCAAAGAAGGAGCTGATAATGAAATCAGAACAAGCTCAGCTTGCCCAGGAGAAGCTGCAGCACATCCTGTTTATCTCTCTTCCCGAGGGAACAGAAAGAAGGATCGGTAATTTTGTTGTTGACGACCGGCATCTGATTCCTGTCGAACTGCCCCCGGGTTCCTCTGAATTTGACCTCAGCGACCTTACCTGGGAGATGATTATTTCCGCCATGCTGAAAATACTCGCCTACCAGCCCGAGCATGAGGATATCGCGTACTACAGGAGTTTTATCACTGCTGTCCAGCCCAACCTGGTCTCAGAGCTGACAAAAACCGGCATTATTAAGGCTGAGGCCAAGGAGTATGAGCTGGCTGAGGAGATATTTCTCGCACTCTGCACCCTGTCGCCCCAGTTGCCGGTAACCCTTCTCAACCTGGCTATGCTCTATGAGGATATTGCCGCCAGCCAGGCTCCAGACAGCAGTCTGTATGAAAAATATACGGAAAAAGCCTTCGGCCGCTACCGTGAAGCTGTTGAACTGCATCCTGACAGTCCTGATGTCCACTATGCCTGCGCCCGCTTCTACATCAAGCGCCGCAATCCTTCAAAAGCTGCTGAGCACTTTGAACTTTTTCTCACACTGGCACCGGAGGATGAGAGAAGCGGAGAAGCTGCCGCCGCCCTGTCGGAACTGAAAAAGCACAATGACGATGATGAACTGTTCAGCTCCGCCTATGACCTGATTACGTTGGGAAAAGAGGAGGAGGCTGTTAACGTTATAGAGCGGTTTCTCAGTCGAAACGACCGCGTGTGGAGTGCTTGGTTCATTAAAGGCTGGGCCCTACGGAGGCTTGGGCGTTACTCTGAGGGAGCAGCGGCCCTTCTGCGGTGTCTGGAACTTGAAGGGAAAAACGCAGATATCTATAACGAGCTGGCGATCTGCCAGATGGAGACTGGAGAATTATCCAAAGCTTACGCCAGTCTGCGCCGAGCCCTTGATCTTGAACCGGAAAACACAAAAATCATCGCAAACTTCGGGGTTTTGGAGCTGAAGAGAAACCGGCCTGAAGAGGCGCTGAGGTTCTTCCGCACTGTGCTTGAGCTTGATCCGGATGACCCGGTAGCCGCTGAGTATGCGCGGAAGATCTCAGGTACCGAAGCATGAATGAGAAATCGTTCAGCCTGCTCACCACAGACGAAGAGCAGACCCAGGCCCTCGGCGAGAGGATCGGCAGAATCTGCGAAAAGGGGATGATCGTATCACTAAAGGGGCCTG
>CAYSRK010000144.1:0-4575 GCA_964433385.1 uncultured Spirochaetales bacterium | reverse complement strand
GCACGCTTCGGTTGTGCAGCCGGGGGTGTTGTCCCGCGGATAGAAGTAGAGAATCACTTTTTTTCCGATGAAATCGGAGAGACTGACGTCATGCCCCTCCCCGCTCTTGAGCGTGAAATCGGGGGCTTGTATACCTTCGTGCAGCATAGTGAAAACTCCTTGCCTATGTTCTGCCGGCACCTGCGGTGAGGCGGTACCTATACTATACGCACACAGCGGGCAATCGGCAAGGAGAATATGAGCACATACCCGTTCATACCGTGAAAGCTTTCTCAGTCAGAGAAGAGGTTTTTGAAGATTTCGGAGGCGTCAGTCTTCCTCCGCTCCTCCGGTCTCCTGCGGCCGGGGGGGCGCGGGGAAAAGTACTCGCAGAAGTTCGCTGTATCCTTTTCGCGGACCGGTTCTCCGATATCCTCCCGGCATTCCCAGTGGGCTGTCGGGTCGTAGAACTCGCAGTTCAGGCAGATCTTTATCGGTTTGCCGCAGGCGGGACAGACTGTGCTTCTATAAATTCTCTCACCGTGGGCAAGTTCTCTGCCGCAGAAATAACAGGACGCCATGGGTTTATTGTACCATTAATCCGGCGATTTGCAACATGTCAACGGGCCGCGGCTCGTTGACTAGGAGAGCCGTTTACCGTAGAGAACCATCTCATCCTCCTCGTAGCGCTCCTTGGTCATGCGGGGGGTCTTGCCGTCACCCGAATAGCGGGGGATGAGATGGATATGGAGGTGGGGAACCTCCTGACCTGAGGCGGCACCGTTGTTGATCATGAGGTTGAAACCGTCACAGCCGAGTCGCTCCTTCATCCGGGCGGCGAGTTTTTTTGCAGTGGTGATCAGGTGCGACAGCGTCTCGTCGGGGCAGTCGATAAGGGTTTCATACTCCTCGCGGGCGATGACCAGGATGTGGCCCTTGTTGACGGGAGCAATGTCCAGGATAGCGATACAGCTTGCATCCTCATATATTCTTACTGATGGAATTTCTTCTTCAATAATGCGGGTAAACAGTGTTGCCACGCCAACCTCCTCATTCTTCCTGTCCGGGTGCAGCGCATACAGCCGGCAGGTGCGGTATCCGGGTACCCACTATACACCGAAACGGGTCGGGGCAGGAAGCGTTTTTTTCCCGGAAGAAGCGATTAATACATGGATTTTTCACTGCAGCGGGATTGAATAAATCTTTTAACTGTACTAGAGTCCTGACCCGATGTGACCGATTCGCACAGTTCGGGGATGTTCAGCCTGCTGTTCTCAGCCGGGAACGGGTGTCCCCTTGATTATATTGACCTGCAGGTTCTATACCGTCTGAGCAGCAGCACCGGCTCGCGAGCTTGAAGTCCCCTGACACAGCTCTCAACGTAGGATTAACAGGCAGATACTGAACGAAACTCGCAGATTTCCCGGATCAGGATGTTCCGGGAGCGTTCGAAGATGGAAGATACGGAGTACGAGCACGTACGACGTCAAAATGAGGAAATAGATTATGGCAGAACAGGCTAAGATGAGAAATATCGGTATAAGCGCCCATATCGATTCTGGTAAGACTACATTGTCAGAACGTATCCTGTTTTATTGCAACAGAATACATGCAATTCACGAAGTGCGGGGAAAAGACGGCGTCGGGGCGACGATGGACTCGATGGAGCTTGAGCGGGAGCGCGGCATCACCATTGCATCGGCAGCGACCAACGTCAGATGGAAGGACCATGACATTAACGTCATCGACACCCCCGGCCACGTAGACTTTACCATTGAGGTGGAGCGGTCACTGCGGGTGCTCGACGGAGCTATCCTGGTGCTCTGTTCCGTCGGAGGCGTACAGTCACAGTCAATCACCGTGGACCGGCAGATGAAGCGCTACAATGTTCCGCGGATCGCCTTTGTCAACAAGTGCGACCGTACCGGTGCGAATCCCTACCGGGTAAAGGACCAGCTTATCAGCAAGCTCGGTCACAACGCGGTCCTGATGCAGATCCCCATCGGACTTGAAGACCGTCTGCAGGGAGTAGTCGACCTGGTGACGATGAAGGCCCTCTATTTCGACGGTTCCCAGGGGGAGCAGATCCGCTATGAGGAGATTCCCTCCGAACTGGTGAAGGAGGCTCAGGAGAAGCGTGAGGTTCTGCTCGATGCAGTCTCCCTCTTTTCCGATGAACTGATGGAGGCGATGCTTGAGGATACGGTAACGCCGGAGCTTATCTACGCTGCCGTGCGCGCCGGGACGCTCTCACTGGAACTTACCCCTGTCTTCATGGGTTCAGCCTACAAGAACAAAGGCATTCAGCCGCTGCTTGACGGGGTACTTGCCTACCTGCCCGATCCAACTCAGGTAGACAACCGGGCTCTTGATCTTGATGACAATGAGCGGGAGATCCTGCTCGAATCTGACCCGGCCAAACCGACGGTGGCACTGGCGTTCAAGCTTGAGGACGGGCAGTACGGTCAGCTTACCTACATCAGGGTTTATCAGGGAACATTGAAGAAGGGAGATGAGCTGTACAACGTCCGCTCAAGAAAGAAGTTCAAGGTCGGACGTCTGATCAAGATGCATGCGAGCACCATGGAGGATATTCAGGCAGCCGGATGCGGCGACATTGCAGCCCTGTTCGGAATTGAGTGTGCCTCGGGCGATACGTTCTGCGCTACGGGGCTTAACTACTCCATGACCAGCATGTATGTGCCCAACCCGGTTATCAGCCTCGCGATCGACCCGGTCGACAAGAAGGCGGCTGACAACATGGCGAAGGCGCTCAACCGCTTTACCAAAGAGGACCCGACGTTCCGTACCTATGTCGATCCCGAATCGAATCAGACAATTATCCAGGGAATGGGGGAGCTGCATCTCGAAGTCTATGTGGAACGGATGAAGCGCGAGTACAAGGCGCAGGTGGAAATCGGGCGGCCGCAGGTTGCATACCGCGAGACGATCAGTCAGTACGCCGACTTCAACTACACCCATAAGAAGCAGACCGGAGGTTCGGGCCAGTACGGCCGCGTCGCCGGGTTCGTTGAGCCGATGGAAGAGGGCGACTACGAGTTTGTCGACAGCATCAAAGGCGGGGTGATCCCGACCGAATACATACCCTCCTGCAACAAGGGGTTTCAGGAAGCGATGAAAAAGGGTACGCTCATCGGATTCCCGATCGTGGGCGTGCGGGTTACGATCAACGACGGGCAGTACCATACGGTAGACTCTTCAGATATGGCGTTCCAGACTGCTGCCTTCAGCGCCTTCCGTGAAGTATATCCGCGGGCAAAGCCGGTCATTCTCGAACCGATCATGAAGGTGACGGTGGAAGGGCCGACTGAGTTCCAGGGCAACATTTTTGCCAGCATCAACCAGCGACGTGGTATAATTATCAGCGCGGTGGAGGAGACTACTTTCTGTGTGGTCGAGGCGGAGGTACCTCTCAGCGAGATGTTCGGATACTCGACTCATCTCCGTTCTATGTCGCAGGGTAAGGCGGAGTTCACAATGGAGTTCGCCAAATACGGAAAGGTTCCTCAGAGTATTTCACAGGAGCTGATACAGGCCTACGAAGAGAAGCGGCGCAAGGAATCGGGAAGATAGGCGTCTGCCGCCGGCACATGACTTGAAGGAGAAGGGAGCATGGTTAGAGAAGAGCTGATAAAACGCAGTCCGCTGCGGATATTCGAACGGTCCATCCACGGCGGACTCGGCAGGGGAAATCTTGGCGTCATAACCTCGAAACACGGGGTCGGCAAGACCGCCTGTCTTGTCCATATCGCCACCGATAAACTGCTGCGCGATGAGCAGGTCATTCACGTCTCTTTTTCGCAGAATGTCAGCCACGTCATAGCGTGGTATGAAGATATATTCAGAGAAATTTCAGGCAAGCGTTCATTGGAGCATGCCATGGATGTTCATGATGAGATCATCAGGCATCGGGTCATCATGAATTTCAGTCAGCAGGACGTCGGTGTAGAACAGATTGCGGGCAGCCTGAAGGCGATGATCCGTGAAGGCGGATTCCATGCTGATGCCGTCTTCTTTGACGGGTACCGGATGACGGCTGCCGGCGAAGAGGATTTGGATAAGATCAAAGCCCTGGCGGCGGAACTCGATATTGAAATCTGGTTCAGCGTCTCCCCGCTCGACCCCGCGGTTCCGGTTAGTCAGTACGGAATACCGCAGACGCTGGAATCTTTCGTCAGCAAGCTGGATGTTCTCATAGGACTTGCCTATCAGGAAGAAAAGATCGTCATGACGGCTGTGAAGGACCACGAAATCCTTGAACCTGCGGAAATGGCGATCGTGCTTGACCCGAAAACAATGCTTATCTCGGAAATTGACTGAACCGCGGCTGGGTGCGGATGCTGCTCCCCTAGACCCACAGATCAGGCTCCGGGACTTCGAGCAGCACTGCAGCCTCAGCGCTGACCGCTTCCCCCCTCCCTATGGGACCGAGTCCCTCGCCGGTCTTGGCCTTGACCGAGACGTGGTCTCTGGATATACCGAGAAGTTCTGCTATCCGTTCTGCGATTCTTTCCTTGTAAGGTCCGAGCCGCGGCTGCTCAAGATGGACGACGGTGTCAATATTCACCATCATGT
>CAYSRK010000143.1:0-8981 GCA_964433385.1 uncultured Spirochaetales bacterium | reverse complement strand
AATCTGCGGCTCGGACGTCGAGTGCTTTGAGGGGCTTTCAGCCGAAGGCAGGTACGACCTCGGCCCCTATACTCCAGGCCACGAGTGGGGCGGTCAGATTGCTGATGTCGGTTCCGGACTGCGCAGCGACCTGAAGGTCGGTGACAAGGTGACCGGAGACTGCGTCATGGGCTGCGGCGTCTGCCGCAACTGCAAGGACGGCCGGATGCCTTCCGCCTGCCTGAACTTCCGGGAAATCGGATTCCGACCCGACTCTCCCGGGGGAATGGGTGAATACATGGTTGTTGAGGAGCAGTATGTCCACCGGATTCCGGATCACTGGACCTACGCTGATGGAGCATGGGTGGAGACTTTCTCCATCGGATACTTCGGTATCTGGGGGAACGGCGGCTACATCGATGCAAGCGATACGGCAATTATCCTGGGAGCAGGACCGGTCGGTCTCTCTGCCGCCATGACCGCAGCGACCTCCGGGGCGAAAACCATCGTCATCGATCCCCTGCCGAAGCGGCGGGAGACTGCCCTGCGCTATGGAGCCGAGATAGTCCTTGATCCGACCGCAGGGGACATCCTCGAGCAGGTTATGGCTGTCACCGATGGACAGGGAGGGGATGTCTGCGTGGAAGCCTCCGGTAATGATGCGGCTATCGCATCCCTGTTTGATATCGCGGCCCACAGCGGCCGGGTTCGGCTTATCGGCCATTCGATCGGGCGCAGGGTCCCGGTTGAAATCGGCAAGACGATCTGGCACACCCTCAATATCTCGGGCAGCGGCGGAACAAAAGACTTCGGCCAAAGGACTATCAGATTCATGGACCGCATCTACAGCCGCTACGATTTTGCCGGGCTCAACACCCATCACTTTCCCTTCTCCAAGCTTCATGAGGCGATGGAGACGGCAGTTCACGAGAAGGCCGATGCCCTGAAGGTCATGCTCGATTTCTCCTAGAATCCTGCATCGGGCAGAGTATGCCCGCAGTTCCGATACCTGTTGAAGCAGGTGCAGTCAACCTCCTTCTGCACCTGCTTCAACCTTTTTTTCCTCCAAGCATCCCCCTGAATTATGCTCTCAGGCCTCTGCAGTTCATTGAAACTGGAGCCCCTTTCGGTGATAATAATGCCTGAGCAGATAATCAGGAATTTACACGGAGCACGAATGGAGACTTCCTATACTGAGCTGGCCCTGCCCCGATTCCGGCAGGGGATCATTGACTACCTCGACGAGGCGAAACGAAACCGTACCATAGCCATTGTCTTCGAACTCGACATAACCGATATTAGGCCGGCAATCCGCCGCTACCGCAGGGCAACGAAGAGCTCACTCTCACTGACGACCTACATCCTCTGGGTGCTCGCCCGCACGCTCAACGATTTCAAGCAGATCCAGGCCTACCGGAAGGGGAAAAAGATCATCATCTTTGACGATGTGGATGTGAGCACCATGGTGGAGCGTACCGTAGAGGGTATGGTGACGACTACCTCCTACGTGGTGAGAAAGGCGAATGAGAAGAGTCTCCAGGAGATCAACGACGAACTTGAGGAGGCTAAATTCGATACTGCCGGCTCCGCATTCACCCAGGGGAAGCGAAGCGGGAAGCGGAGCATGGGGGACCTGTTTACCCTTCTGCCGCGCTTTATGCGCAGGGCAGTCCTTGCCTACATGATGCGCAGGAACCCCAAGCTGCGGAAAAAACTCTTCGGGACTGTCTCCTTTTCCGCGCTTCAGATGTTTTCAAGCCAGAAAGGATGGGGCATCCCCATAACCCCATTTGCCCTGAACTGCCTGCTCGGGGGCATTGGAAAGACACCGGCGTTCGAAAAAGGAACCGTGGTGGAGAGAGAGGTGATATCAGCTACCATGACCATGAACCACGACCTGAACGACGGCGGACCCGGGGTGCGTTTCATGGTGGCTTTCCTCAGCAATCTGAAGAAGTGCCGCGGTCTTGAGGCGTATGTGGAGAAGAAATCATGAAGAGTCACTGGACAGTTACCAAAGAACCGATAGCCGGGTATACGCTGACGAACATTTTCCGTCTGCTCGTGCAGAACAGGTTTCGCATCCATCCCAAGTACTTTCTTCGTTTTCTCTACGGCATAGGCGTCAGCCTCCTGCTCTGGCCGCTTCGGATGTGGGAGGTGCTGACAAAATCGCACGTCATCCGCAGGGCTGAACCGGTGCATGACCCGGTGTTCATTATCGGCTACTACCGGTCGGGCACCACCTACCTGATCACGCTCTTCTCCAAAGACCCGCAGCGCGGCTATATATCGAATATCGAGGGGTATCTGCCGGCAACCTTTCTCGGAGCCCCGCGTTTTACCCGCTGGCTCGTTTCCGCTTCCCTCCCCGAGCAGCGGCCGATGGATAATGTCGTCATGACAGCCGAGGAGCCGACCGAGGAGGAGTACTCGATCGGGGCTTACGAGAAGTACAGCATCTACAACGGATTAATTTTCCCCCGCAATTTCCGGCTCTACTCCCGCTACAACTCCTTCGACGGACTGCCGAATGATCTGAAGCGGTGGAAGAAACGATGGGCCTGGTTCAACAAGAAAATGGCAGTGAAGTATCAGAACAAACAGATGGTCTACAAGAACCCCACCGCCACGTTCAGAATCCGCCACCTGCTTGAGATGTACCCGAATGCAAAGTTCATCCACATCTACCGCAATCCCTACCACATATTCTCATCCAACGTGAAGTACCACAACGAGGTCTTTGACATCTACACCCTGCAGAACTGGGACGAGGAGGAGATGCAGCAGGTCATCCTGGAAAACTACCGGGAGATGTACGAAAAGTACAACCGTGACCGCAGCCTGATTCCCGAGGGGAATCTGATCGATATCAAGTACGAGGATTTTATCCGCAATCCCCTGGCCCATATGAAGCGGATCTACAAAGAGCTCGGCCTGTACGGCTACGAGGAGGCTGAACCCTACTTCAAGGAGCATATCAGCACCCAGACTGCCTATATGCCCAACAAGCACTACCTCGGGGTTGAATACGTCAACAAGGTGAATTCCTACTGGAGTTCGATCATTGATCAGCTCGGCTACACGAAGATTGATCCGCAGTCAGCCCCGCTTGACAGCCGGGTTGAGATACCGCGCTGAGGAAACCGAACTCCGGGATTCACTGCTGAGGCTGCACACGCAGTGCGGCCTTCTCGAAGAAGCGGTCAGCAGCGAGCTCTCCCCGGAACCGTCTTCATGCGTGCTCCTCCCCGTGTCAGCCAGGCTGCGGTGCGGTAAGATCGCGGAGATGCGAAACTGCATCGAGCAGGAAGGAATCTGTTCCGAAACTGCCCGACTTGAGGACGAGAACATAGGGGTCCTCTCCCAGGGAGATGCAGGCCGGCAGTCCCGTTTCAATCTCCTCGGAGACAGCCATGCCGGTGATGCCGAGGGCTTTGCAGACTGCAGCTGAGGTATCCCCGCCGGCAACCGCCAGGCGGCGAAGCCCGGTTTTCCGCACAATGCGTGCGACCGTCTCGGCAAGCATCCCTGATATTATACGGACAGCGGAGTCCCGGCTGAGTCCCGCCTGCTCTGCCTGCCCGGCAGATGCGGCAATCTCACCTTCGTCGCAGGTGACGTGTATCAGCACATCTTCACCGGCAACGATGAAGGCGTCTGCCTCCTGTGAGATCTGTTCGGACAGCGCTTCGCGCTGCTTCGAGGAGAAGAGCTCAAGGCCGGGAATGACGATCGCCTGTTTTCCCTCTCGTTTCCACTCAAGCACCTGAGCTTTCGTCTGCGGCGTCAGGCTCCCTGCAGCACAGAGCACCCCGCGCTGCGGACCGTTCAGGAGTGGAACAGCGGGCATCCCCTGCCCGCGTTCCCCCCAGACTGGAGGAAGCGCTTCAGCAAGGGCTGAACTTCCGCAGATCACCGGTTCATGACAGAGCACCTCGGCGAGCAGCTGCAGCGATTTCTGACCTACCACATCGCAGATGAGATAACCGCCGAGAGCTCGCTCCCGCTCAATTACAGCACGTACATAAGCAGCGCCTTTCCTCAGTGCGCTGTAGTGGAGAGCGGCAACTCTGCGCTCTGTCTGACCCTGAAGAATTTTTACCAGATCTGATTCGCGCATCGGATGAACCGGATCATCCCGGAACGGGGACTCGCTGAGCGGCACTCCGTGGACATAGTGGACCGAACTGCGGGTAATTCGCCCATGTTTCGGAAAACCAAGCACCACCGGAGCGAAGCTGAGCCCGAGCTCGTCCAGCATCGCATCAAACTCAGCCCCGATATTCCCGCGAAACTCCGAGCAGGTCTTGTTGAAACAGCGGATGCAGCCCGCTGAGCGCAGCTTGGCTGTGGCGGAGCGGACTTTCGCCGCAGCGGTTTCCGGTGAGTCAAAACGGGATTCGGTATTGAGGATCAGAACATCCGGCTTCTCCGCTTCCCCCTGCAGCAGGAACGGCAAATCCTGATCGCTCGAATAGACATGGGTAAGCAGTCCGTGTTTGGCGAACATACTCCCGATATCGTTCGACCCGGTTATATCATCGGCGCATACTCCGATTTTTCCCAGCAGGCTCACGGCATCTCTCCTTCGGTCCACTTCTGGAGGTTTGTCTCTTCAACCCTCCGGGGCGGAATATCTTTAGTATCCTGTTCAGCAAATTCGTTTAGCATTTTTAACGTTTTACCCTATTATAGGAATGATTCCATGACAACACGACAGCCAGTTGGAGAACTTCCCGCCCCCAGTGAAAGGATCATGGTGCACAGGTGCTGATAACCTGTTCATAGTCATCCATCCGGTCAGGGGCATGCAGCTGTACACTGCGGTGCCTGCTGTCTCAATCGGCCATATCCGCCCCCATTACCCTGCGAAGCGGTTTCTGCAGGGGGAGATAGCGTTCTTCAAAGATCTTTCTGTAGGCTACGCTGACTCGGGGGTTCGGAACATAGGTGCGAGCCGGGAAACTGCGGGCGAACTCACGCATCATCGCTTCGGTAAGCCGTACGCCGCCGTCTCCCTCTGCTCTCAGGGCAGCGGTCCATGCAGCTCCGAGGAGGGTCGCCTCCTCAATTTCCGCCGCGTAGAGATCAAGACCGGTTATATCGGCTTTTATCTGCATCCAGCTTCTATTGCGCACGCCCCCTCCGCCGCAGAGCAGCCGGGTGAGGTCGGGATGAAAACCCTCCCGTACTCTGGTGAGGATCCACTCAGCCTCGTAGCAGACCCCCTCGCAGACAGCCTTCATCAGATCAGCCGGGGTATGGGAGGAAAGCAGCCCGATGAAGGCTGCGGACATCGACGGGTCGTAGACGGGAGCGTTGCTTCCGGTCAGGTAGGGGAAATAGAGAATTCCTGTCGGCCCGGCGGGGAGTTCTTCAAGCAGTTTCACCGTACGCTCATAGGAACTCCCGCCCTCCCCGATGATACCGCGCATCCACTCGAACGAACCGCCCGAGGCGGCCACGCTTGCAAGCCAGAAGAATCGATCCCCTACTGTATGGCGGCCGAACGAGAACCCGGCAGCGTACTCTTTTTGCCCCAAACTGCTCATATCATACTCAGCCATTAACGTTTCAGCCGTTCCAGCAGAATCGTAAACTGCTCCCGGCTCAGCAGCCCCGACAGCTGCCGCTGCGCAGATATGGTCATGACCCGCGGTGACTGCCAGTGTATGCGCCGAGAGTCGGCTGCTCGACACGGCATTGAGCGCTGCTTTAGACAGCGGGGCAGCTGCAGCCCCGCTCGGCAGAATTTCGGGCATGGCTATCCCGCTTAAGCCTGCCGCCTCGAAATATTCATCGACCCATTCGCACCGGAAGATGTCGAACAGGTAGGTCCGTGCCGCAAGAGTGGGATCCGTCACAGATCGCCCGCAGAGTCTGCTCACGATGTACTCCGGCACCTGCAGCCACTGCAGATGTCCGCATCGGTCCTGAACTCCGCCATGCTCGAGGAGCCACTGCATCTTGTAAAGACTGAACTTGTAGTGGTTGCGCAGCCCGGTGCGGGTAAACCGTTCATAGCTGTCGAAAGTATGCTTCTGGGCAGCAAAGAGCGGTTTTGTGCAGCCGTCAAACCAGGGGATGATCCAGGTCAGCGGTTCCTTCGTGTCGCGGTCGACGTAGAGTCCTGCTTCGGCCATACCGGTCACGCTGATATGGGTGACAGCCTCCCCGGCACCCGATGCAGCCTCATGGATGAGAGCCGCTGTCAGCTTCCACAACTGCAGCGGATCGTAGAAACGATGCCCGCCGGGGACGGGCGATGTTTCCATTCTCGAAGAGGCGAGCTTGAGGAGGGTGCCGTCAAGCCTCACGGCAGCCGCCTTACAGTGGGTCGTTCCAATATCTACAGCAAGCAGAGCCATAGATGGTGCTCCTTCCCGCCAGCTTCACCCCTGCCGGGGCTTCTGCGGTAGGACTGATTATAGTACGCACCTCCTCTAACGCGTCAACATGTGATTGATCAATTATTACCCTGTTTTTATAATTGTCAGCACAGAATACCGCCAGGGACGGCGGCCTGAAAGGAGTGCCTTTGAAAGACGTACAACTGATAACCTATCCTGATTCTCTCGGCGGTTCGCTTGCCGGGCTTGACTCCCTGCTCGGCGGATCGCTTCAAGGCCTCTTTCCCGGAGGGGTCCATATCCTGCCGCCCTTCCCTTCCACCGGTGACCGGGGGTTCGCTCCGGTCACCTACCATGAGATAGACCCTTCCTTCGGTACCTGGAACGACATGGAACGAATCGCTGAGAAACTGCCGGTCATGGTCGATGTGATGGTCAACCACATATCAAGCAGCTCCCGCTATTTCAGGGACTATCTCCTTCATGGATCACGTTCAGCCTATGCTGACATGTTCATCCCGCTTGAGAAGATCTGGCCCGACGGCCGCGTTCCCCGGGAGGACATTGAGAAGCTTTCCCTGCGCCGCAGCTCGCCGTTTTCCCGCTACACCCTGGCCGATGGCAAGGAAACCGTGCTCTGGACAACCTTCGGCCGCAGCAATCCCTCCGATCAGGTTGATGTCGACGTCTTCTCCCCGGTAACGAGGAGCATGCTTGCAGAGACTCTGCAGGTGCTGGGGAGTCACGGGGTCGGTTCCGTACGCCTCGATGCTGCCGCTTACGTTACCAAACAGGCCGGAACCGACTGTTTTTTCCTCGAGCCGACCCTCTTCGATTTCCTCTCCTGGATTGAGAAAGAGGCGAAAGCTTCCGGGATGAACATCCTGCCCGAGATTCACGCCCCCCTTGACAAACAGCGCAGGCTGACCTCCCGAGGATACGCTTCCTACGATTTCGTCTCTCCTTTTCTCATCCTTGATGCCCTCGAAAGCGGCTCACCCCGCCAGCTGGTCCGGTATATCAGGAAGCGGCCGGCTCCCATGATCACCATGCTCGACTGCCACGACGGAGTTCCGGTCTACCCCGATGTGCGCTGGCTCATCAGTCCTGAGGATATCAGGCGAACTGTCGCCGTTGCTGAAAGACGGGGAGCCAACTTTTCCCGCCTTCACCCTGACAGCGTAGGCGAGGACGGAATTGCTATCCACCAGATAAACGGAACCTACTTCTCTTTGCTTGACTGCAATGAAGAGGCTTACCTCGCTGCCCGGGCTCTGCAGCTCTTTCTCCCCGGTACGCCGCAGGTGTACTACCTCGGACTTCTCATGGGAAAAAACAGCAGCCGGGCCATGGAGGAACAGGGGGACGGCAGGGCGGTAAACCGCAGAAACTACCCGCTGAGCGAGGTCGAAACCGCCCTGCGGGGAAGCGCCGCTGAACGGCAGATGGAGCTTATTCGGCTGAGAAACACCCACCCGGCCTTCTCAGGAGAACTGGAGATGCACGAGGAGAACGATCAGCTTGAACTCATTCGCCGCTCCGGTCCGCGCAGCTGCGCGCTGACCGTCAGCTTCCGCAACGCTTCCTGGAGCATTCAGGGCGACTGATGAAAAATCTGATCGTTAACTCTTTCACCAGTTCACCTGTCAGGAGTATCCTGCTGTACCGGGCCGCCTTGGAGGCTCAGATGCCTAACTGGTTTCTCAGGTGGGGGGTGTATCATGAAAAAAGCTGCAGGTAGTGAACGCGCAGGAAGGTTCATGCACATCAGCACATGCTCTAAAACGCTGAATGGAGAATCATATGTATTCTTGTAATCCATTTACGTGCTATTTTTTCTTGTATACGCACACTTTCAGGCGCAAAAGAGGGGTTTATGAACGAAACTGAATATACCTTACCACAAGAGAGAACCGGACCTCCCGCTTCTTCCCTTCCTCCCGGTTCAGCAGTTGTCATCCATACTGCTCCTGCTGCCATCCCGATCATCGCCGGGTTCTACCGAAGGTTGCGCGGAAGCTCCCCGCCCCTGTACAACCTGCTTGATGAGAGTCTGCTGCCGGAGCTGAATGCACCGGGCGCAGGGGACGCGGCAGTACGGGGACGCCTGCGCAGCCTCGTTCTCTCGGCGGCCTCACTCAGGCCGTCTGCCGTCATGAGTGCATGCTCATCGATCGGATCCCTAATGGAGGAACTTCGTCCGCTGGTATCCTTCCCCCTGCTGCGTATTGATGAGCCGATGATCACCACCGCCGTACAAAGCGGGGGGAGCATCGGCATTATCGCCTCACACAGCTCCTCCCTTGAACCGACTGCCGATCTGTTGAGGAGAAAAGCCGAAGAGCTGGGGATGAGGCCTGAGGTGCAGACCTGTCTTATTGAGGAAGCCGGTGCTCTTCTCAGCGCAGGTGACAGCGCCGGGTACGATCGCCTGGTCGCAGAGGCGATCTCCGCCATGCTTGAGCGCTGTTCGGTTGTCGTACTTGCCCAGGTTTCCATGGCCCGCGCGGCTGAGGGATATAGCGGGAAACAAAAACAGAGGATTCTCACCAGCCTCGAATCGGGAACCGCAGCCCTCGCGGAGACAGTTTCAGCTGCCCGGCCTGAAACGGTGCCTTCAGATCGGTCTCTCTCCCATCTGAGGGAGTT
>CAYSRK010000142.1:0-5858 GCA_964433385.1 uncultured Spirochaetales bacterium | reverse complement strand
CTGCACCACCACTATGAGCTTAAGGGACTTTCTGAAAGGAGCGTGGTAGTCCGTTTCTGGACAGCGGGAGCGGTAAGCGCCGCCGCAGTACTGTTTTTCTATGTATGGGTGCTTGGCCGCAGCGGCTGATCAGCTGCAGGAGTGCAGGCGGAGAACAGAGAAAGAGTCGGCAGGGAACCGGAGGAAGGATTGGAGAACGCATGGAATCATTGACAGAGAGGGCAGACAGACGAAACACCTCACTCGCTGCCGCCCTTGCCGTGTCGCTGCTTCTCCTCCTGCTTATCGGCCTGGTGAGCCTCTATTCAGCTTCCTACGATAAGGCTATGCGCATAGGCCTGCCGCCGGACTATTTTTTCCGCCGACAGGCCCTTTTTGCAGCAGCTGCATTAGCGGCAGCCTTTCTCCTCTACGTCCTCCCGCTCGGTTTTCTGAAAGCCTGCATCCCGCTGATTACTGCAGGCAGCCTGGTTCTGATGCTTCTGACGCTGTTTACTCCGCTTGGCGAGACGCAGCTGGGGGCAAGACGATGGATATCCATCGGTCCGATCGGTTTTCAGCCCTCTGAACTGGTGAAACTGTCATCCATTCTATTTCTCGCCAACTATTTCAGCAGCCGCCGCCGTCTGATGCACAATTTTACCGTTACCGTCATCCCTGCGGCGGCGGTTGGTCTGTTTGCGGGTCTGATCCTGCTGCAGCGGGACTTCTCCACCACGGTTGTGTATCTGGCAGTCTGTTTTACGCTTTTTCTCTTTTCGGGTACGCCGCTCTCCTACCTGCTTTACCTGATGGGGTTTGCCGGTTTTCCCAGCCTTCTGCTGATGATGAGCGAACCGTACCGGCTGCACCGCATAGCAGGTTTTCTGTTCCGTGATATCGATCCTTCGGGAATCAATTACCAGGTAAACAGAGCCCTCGGCGCGGTCGCGTCCGGGCGGGCGGCCGGAAGGGGACTGGGCAGCGGCATCTACAAACTCGGGCTGCTTCCGGAAGTGCAGTCTGACTTTATTTTTGCTTCATTCGTTGAGGAGACGGGTTTTATCGGAGGGACGGCAGTAGTGCTTCTCTTCTGCACTGTCGGCGTACTAGGTTTTCTCAGTGCCCTGCGTCTGCGGGAGCAGGACCCGTTTCTTTCACACGTTGGGATCGGCGCATCTGCGCTGATCGTGTTTCAGGCGGCCATGAATATCGGGGTTAATCTCGGGGTTCTCCCGGCAACCGGTATACCGCTGCCATTTTTTTCCCAGGGGCTTTCCAGTCTGCTGCTCTTCATAGGTATCGGGGGACTGCTCTGCCGGGCTGCTGCTGCCTCTGAGCACATCCGGATCGAGGAAGAACCCGAAGAGAGCAGGAAGGAACAGGGGCTGGAGGTGGTCCTCTATGAGTAATATGTTTATATTCAGAAAGAAGCACACACAGCAGGAGATCAGGAAGAACGCAGCAAAGCTTGCAGGAAATATCGTGATAGCAGCCTTACTGCTGGCGATTATCATCTATCTGGTCTACCAGTACATCCTCAAGCCGAATCTGTACATAGATGAAGCGGTCATCAGCATATCAGGCAGCGCAGACCCGGTCCCCGAGGATATGACCCGCATCGGCGAGCAGCTCGTCGGCCTGTCGTTTCGTGATGCTGTTCCTGAAGCTGTTGAGGCAGCCTTCACGGCATGGGGTGAGATAGAGCGGGCCGAGGTGACGCGATACTGGAACGGCCGTCTTGAAGCGGTACTTTATCCTAGGAGCGCTGTATCCCTGGTGAGATCCTCTTCCTCGGGAGCTTTTGCCGCTGTGGATGAGTACGGAGTGATCTTTGGTGCAGCTCCATGGTACTGCGAGTTTCTAGGGGAGAGCGTTCCGCTGATTGAAGCTGATATCGAGTCGCTTCTTCTTCAGGGAGGAGGGCTGGATACTGCCGGACTCCTCGGGGGAGCGCGGCTGATGCGCACCCTCCAGAAGGAGGAGCCGGCAGCATTCGCCTTGATAACAAGGGTGAAATACGATAATAATAGTAATCGGATGACGGCTGTTCTGAACCTGGATTCGGGGACCGGGGAAACGGTTTTTGAGTTTGGGAGTACCGTTTCCGGTGTACTGCTCGGAACTACGATAACCGCAGCCGCTGATGCAGCGCGGCAGGCAGCGGGACAGATGAGTTTCAGCAGTGTGGAAGTGTATGAGGATTCAGCCGTCATGCGGCTATAAAGGCGAGGCTGGAACGCAGGTCCGGCAGCGGGGGAAGATTGCAGCGTGGAAAATCACATAGTGGGTCTTGACATCGGCAACTCTAAAATATGCGCCGTCGCCGGCAGTATGAACCGCGAGGGCGGAGTCCGTATCGAGAGTGTCAGTGAAAGACCCTCTGAAGGCATCAGAGCCGGTTCGGTGGAGAATATCGAAACTGCGGTCAAAGTGGTTCTTTCAGTTATCGAGGAGATTGAACTGCGGACCGGACGGGAGCTGCACTATCTGGCCGCCGGTATCGGCGGACAGCATATCACGGGGTACAATTCCCAGGGTGTCGTCGGGATCAGCAGCCAGAATCAGGAGATCCGCAAAGAGGATATCTTTCGATCCATGGAAGTTGCCCGCGCCTTCGATCTTCCCCTTGACCGCGAAATCCTTCATACGCTCGTCCAGGATTTCCGGGTTGACGGCCGAGGCGGCATCAAGGACCCGATTGACATGCTCGGGCATCGGCTGGAAACGAAGGTTATGATTGTTACCGGTTCGCTCTCCATCTCAAGGAATCTGAGAAAGTGTATCGATCGGGCCGGTTTTCAGGTAAACAGACTCATCCTCCACCAGCTCTCCGATTCGGAGGCGGTGCTCTCCCAGGAGGAGAAGGAGATGGGCACGCTGCTGATCAATATCGGCGGCGGCATCACCAATATGATCGGTTATCTCGGCGGTTCCCCCTATGTCGTCGGCGGTATCAATCTCGGGGGAGATCAGGTGACCGCAGATCTTGCCTATATACTGCAGAAACCGCGAGGGCTTGCCGAGGAGCTGAAATGTGAGCACGGCTGCTGCTACGGTCCGCTTGTGGGTAAGCATGAGGATATCATCATACCCCCGATCGGCGGCTGGCCTTCCATTAAAATGCCGAAACGGGAAATTTGCCGTATTATCGAGCCGAGGATGGCTGAGATTTTCTCCATCCTCAAAGGCAACCTGACCAAGCACCGTTCGGCTGGAGGACCGCCGTTCGGCGGCGGAGTGGTGATTACCGGCGGGGGGGCGATGCTTCCGGGGACAGTGGAGCTGGCGGCTGAAATCTTCGGCCTGCCTGCCCGTCTCGGCCTGCCGCGCCCTGTTGAGGGTCTGGAAAGCCGTTACATAGATCCGCAGTACGCCACAGCGATCGGTATGGTGCTCTATGAGGCCCGAAGGAAGGGAGAGTCTGAACCGGAGAAAAGCTCCCGTGCCCGGGCAGGCTCCGGTCAGCAGAAGAAGCAGACGATCAGGAAGCGGTTTAAACATATGCTCGATATCCTGTTTTAACCGGAGCGGGGAAACTGTTCCGGCAGCAGATCGGGTCCGGGAGAAACGTGATGAATACCTGGTTTGACGGGGATTCCTGTTAACCTAGCGGAGGGATCAATGAATATTGAAATATTTGAAGGTATTGGTGAAACCGAAGAGACCGATCGGTCGACACCGACCGATATTAAAGTCATCGGAATCGGCGGAGGCGGCGGAAACGCGGTCAATAGAATGATCGCCGCCGGATTGAAGAAGGTGCACTACGTAGTGCTCAATACCGACATGCAGGCTCTGCAGCGCTCGAACGCCCATACACGGATGCCGATCGGGTCAAAGCTGACGAACGGACTCGGAGCCGGCGGGATCCCCGAAATTGGTGAACAGGCGGCCAAGGAGTCGGCTGAGGAGATCAAGGAGCTGCTCGACGGAACCGACATGGTCTTTATCACCGCCGGTATGGGGGGCGGGACTGGTACGGGGGCTGCTCCGATCATCGCCGAAATCGCCAAGGAGATCAACGCGCTCACCGTTGCGGTAGTGACTACTCCCTTCACGTTTGAAGGGAAGAAGAAGCTCATGCTTGCCAATGACGGTATTGAGAAGCTGCGCAAGAGTGTTGATACGCTGATCATTATTCCCAACCAGTATCTGCTGAAGATTGTAGAGAACAACACCCCGATCAAGCAGGCGTTTCAGATAGCCGATGACGTGCTTCGCCAGGGTGTCCAGGGCATAAGCGAGCTGATAACCGAACCGGGTGAGATCAATATCGACTTTGCCGACGTGAGAACCGTTATGAAGGGCAGGGGGGATGCTCTGATGGGGATAGGTATCGGAGAAGGGGAAAACCGTGCCGTGGATGCGGCCAATACGGCGATAAACAACCCGCTGCTTGAGAATGCCCGGATAGAGGGGGCCAAGGGTATCCTGGTAAACCTCGCCGGCGGAGACGATCTGACGCTCAAGGAGTACCAGGACGTTGTGGAAATCATAACCCAGAATGCCGATGACGATGCGCTCATCATAGCAGGGCAGGCATATAACCCCGAGCTCGGTGACAGGCTGAAGGTTACGGTCGTCGCTACCGGCTTCAACCGGCCGAAGGAGCTCAGTGACAGTGCTGCCGCGCAGAAAAAGCGGGAAGCCGGAGTTACTCCCCCGCCGCGCCAGAGGGAGGCGGTCATGCCTAAATCGGCGGTTCCCGGCAGAAGCAGGGAGGATGTCATCTCCATAGACCGCTGGGAGGATCTGCAGCGCAAACTCGGCAACAATGACGACCTGCCCGAGGACTACACCTATCCGGCCGTTCTCAGATACCGGCAGGAGGAAGGAACGGATAAGTAAGCGATGTCCGCAACCTCTTTCGTCGCTCTCCTCGAGCGGTATGAGGACTCCCTTACCCTCGAACGGCGCCTCTCCAATGCCACGGTCACCATGTACACCGAAGAGGTCGGGAGGCTGCTTGCCTATCTGCAGAGTCGCGGTCTCAGCGCATCAGCCTTTGACTCCGTCTCCCTGATCGGCTACGTCGCATCCCGGAGAGATCAGGGCCTGAGCAGCAGGACCGCAGCCAAGATACTCTCCATAATCCACTCGTTCTGCCGGTTTCTCCTTGATGAGCTTATCCGCAGCGATAATCCCGCCGAGATGCTTGAACCCCCTAAACAGAGCAGAAAGATTCCTCCCGTGCTCAGCATAGAAGAGGTTGAACGGCTTCAGGCTGTTATTCCGGATGCTTCTCCGGTGGGAATTCGGGATGCCGCCCTGGTAGAGCTGATCTATTCTGCCGGTCTGCGGGCCAGTGAGGCGGTTACCCTGCGGATGGGTGATATCTACTTCAGGGAAGGAGTGCTCAGGGTTATCGGAAAACGGGATAAGGAGCGTCTGCTCCCTTTGGGAAGGAGGGCAGAGGCTGCGCTGAAGCGGTACCTCAGTTCTGCCCGGCCGCTGCTGAGCAGCGGTAAGCGGCCGTGCGATACGGTTTTTCTCTCATCCCGCGGAAACGGGCTGAACCGCAAGAGTCTCTGGGTGCGCATCAGGCAGTATGCGGCTGAGGCCGGGGTGGATGCAAAAGTCCATACCCTGCGTCACAGCTTTGCCACCCACCTGCTTGCCGGAGGCGCTGACCTGAGGACGGTTCAGGAACTGCTTGGCCACAGCGATATCAGCACGACCCAGATATACACCCACATCGACCGCAGCAGCCTGAAGGAGGAGTTTGCCCGGTTTCATCCCGGCTGCCTGGCAGGAAACGGCCCGAAACGGGGGGGGCAGGGATAATTCGGCGAAAAGTGAATGAAATCGTTCGTTTCTCGGGTACTGCTTACGAGGAGCGTACATGGTTTCACTGCTTCAGCTGGCAGTTTCACTGC
>CAYSRK010000141.1:0-11899 GCA_964433385.1 uncultured Spirochaetales bacterium | reverse complement strand
GCTGGGACAGAATAACATAGCCCTGGAACCGGCAACGGGGCTCTACGATGATCTGTACGCCGCAGCAGCCCTGAATGCCGTCTCCTGCATCAAAGCCGGAAGCAGTTCCGCCTTTTCGCTTTCCATCAGGCTCTTCTGAGCCAAGCCTTCATTCAGCAAGCACTTCCCATCCGCTGCAGTATCAGCTGATATTACGTTACCAAATTAGCTGATTTAGCATAAGAAATAGCTAAATATAGCAGAAAGGTATTGCATATCAGCTGAAATGGCGGTATGTTCAGCTGATATAAACCTTGGGGGGGTGCCGGCTATGTATGTCACAGCTACTGAGATGAAAAATAATTTTGGGAAATACCTTGCGTACTGTAAACGTGAGAATGTAGTGATCACGAAGAATGGGAAGAAGCAGGCAGTTCTGCTCCATTACCCGCGGGATTACAGCAGCTTTGAGGCAGGTGAGCCGATACATGCGTATGGGACTAGCCCCAGACAGAAAGTATCAGTCACCTACCGGCAGTTTCTGGCCATGACGGAGAACAGCGACAGCCGGTACGAACTGATTGACGGTGAAGTGTATATGCTCCCGTCTCCGAGCGTTACGCACCAGACGATTCTTGGCAAACTGTATATTGCATTCTGGGAGTACCTGAAAGAACATGAATCCTGCACCCCTTTTGTGGCTCCGTTTGATGTTGAACTGTTCAGACAGCCGCTGAAGCAGCTGCGCGAACTGAATGAAGATGATACCAATGTTGTTCAGCCGGATGTCATGATTCTCTGTGATTTTGAAAAGGATATCAACGAGAAGGATTCATACAAGGGTACGCCTGACCTGGTGGTGGAAATTCTCTCTCCTTCAACCCGCAGCAAGGATATCCTGAAAAAAGGGGATCTGTATATGGAAAGCGGAGTCCGGGAGTACTGGAGTGTGGATCCGATGAAGCAGACGGTCACTGTCTACACCTATGAACACTTTGAAGTGAGTGACTACAACATCTGCAAAATGGGAGAGACTGCGGCATCGTTCATATTCCCGGGACTACAGATCGCTGTCGCAGCGATGATGGGCCGGTGACTGCCGGGCCGTTATCAGCTCACTCAGCAGCATTCTCCTCGGAAATATCTGCTTTAAGGGGAAACAGGATGGGCACCAGTTCCGTCCGCTGCACGCTGTAGCGCCCGGAGGCGACAGCATCAGAAGTCGGCCGTTCCTTGAGCGAGCAGAAACCGTTTCTGCAGAGACTCCGGTAGACAAAGCGGCTGTAGCGTTCGATGAATGCTTCATGGAACCGCTCCTCAGCCTCATGTTCCGATAAACCTTCAAGATACTCGCCGAAATGGGTAAGGATTTCCAGGGCGTAGGAGCGCACGGCGGTCCAGCGGTCTCCGACAGTATGAAGGAGGGTAAGGGTCATGTTCATGATGCAGAACCCTTCATCTTCGCTGAACGGGGAGAAAAAGAGATCCTCAGCATATTCTCGCGGATCTTCCTCAAATTCAGCCTGCTTCCGCGGGTCGCGGACCAGATCGAAAAATACCCGCACGCTCTCCTCGGCATCATAATCAGCCCAAAAATCATCGTGCTCAAGGTAGTCGGCAATCTGCGCCCGCCTGATCGGGGAGAGGGACAGCGGCGGGTCGAGAAGGTACCCGCGCTCCTTCTCCCTGACTGCCCGGGGCAATCCCTCTGCGCTGATAAAGATCCGCAGCTGATCAAGGTGCTTCTGTTCCTCCCGCATGCTTTCAAGCCGGCTTTCAGCCGAGCGGCAGAGATATTCCACCTCCTCTTGAGAGCATACGGAAGCCAGCCTCGCATCCCGCATAGCTTCCACAGAACGGGAGGTCTTGTCATCTCCTCCCCTGAAGGGGGCGAGGTAGGAGTCAAAGGGCAGGGGACAGTAGTCATGGAGGAGGGTGAAGCGGTAGAATACCTGCGATACGCTGCCGTCCGGGTGCAGCTCGCGGGGTTCGCCGCCGTTTCCCCGTTTGAGCAGCTCCAGGGCGAGATAGAAGTCGTACCGGGAGCGGGCAAGCAGAAGCGCGGTGCCGGTGCTGCGGCAGAGGGTGATTTCCGGCTGCTGTCTGCATTCAGCGACCCAGAGTGAGCGTTTTCTTTTGTTCAGGTTGTACCCTGCCAGCACCTTCGGGGCCGACAGGGTCCGCAGTTCTTCGTCTGTTCCCCGATAACTGAACTTCTCGTACCCTTCCTGCGTTTCCCGCTTCCATCTTCCCGGGAGGTCGGGCATCGTTTTCAAAGGGAATTCGGCCCAGAAGACAGAATCAGGCTCTCCGTTGGTCCTGGTGACGGGGACAGCGCCTATCTCGTTGATGGTGAAAAAATCCAGGAAGTTGTCAAGGATCAGCTCGGTAAGCGATGATGGCCGCTTTTTGCGGGACTGGAGGCTTCTGGTGTACCAGAGAAAGTCTTCAGGGAGCAGGCGGCAGCTGTGGGCGCCGTCAACTGACTGCCAGCAGACCCCGTTGAATAGGATCAGGGTGATGAACAGCCGCTTGGTATCAGAAATGTGCGCCAGAAACTCTGTCAGCTCCGGGCTGTAGAGGATCACCTCTTCTCCGGTGAGGGCGTCCTGCAGCTGATACGTGTGTTCAGCAGAGGTGTCGACGACGGCTGCTATGATCCAGTGCGGGGCGTGAGTTATGCAGTCGGCTAGCATGGCCCTTGATTCCCCGGAAAGCCTGCTCCCGTACGTGCGGAGGAAGCTGGTGAGCAGAGAGGGGTCAGCCAGGAAGGAGGCGAGAATATAGCTTGACAGCTTATGTAACGCATCATCAGTGCTCTGTTTCAGTGTTCGATAGACTGCAGAGCTGCGCAGGCGGGTTTCGGCAAACTGTTCGGTAAAATCATCCACCTCATCAATGCATTCATATATTCTCTCGAAAACTGCGTGTATCTCTTTTTGGTTCAGGTTTTTCACAGGTTCTCCTCGGGATAGGAAGCCGCCCTTTTCCCGGCAACCCGGACCGGCGTATGCTTAGGGTTTATTTTCTTTCAGCCGTTCTCGCGGTAGAGCCTTCGGACCATCTGCAGGTGGCTCTTCGCCAGGGTGCGCGCCCGGGTGATCTCGCCTGCGGCGAGGGCTTCATACATAGCCCTGTGCTCCTCGAAGAGCTCGCTGGAGTCTTCGGTCTTCTGGAGCACGAGCGAGCGGCTTCCGCGGATTGAGTGTTCAAGAAGCGTGACGACAACCTCGAGGGTTTTGTGGAGGATGTAGCTGCCTGATGCAAGCACAAGGGTCTTGTGGAAGGCGATATCAGCCTGGGCTCCCGCCTCAGGGTCATCCTCGTCTAGGGCCCTTCTCATCTCCTTGATGATGGCGTGCAGCTGATTCAGGTGCTCCTCCGATACCCGCTCACCGAGCAGTTCCACAGCCCGCAGCTCGATGAGTTCCCGCAGGTCAAACAGCTCAAGGTGGAAGTCCTGCTTGATAAACAGCAGCGGTGAGATGAGGTTGATGAACGGGGCAATATTGAGCTCGGTCAGGTAGGCGCCTCCCCCGGGCTGCACCTCCACGAGCCCTATGACTTCCAGCACCCGCAGCGCTTCCCGTACTGAGGGCCGGGAGACGTTGAACAGCTCAACCAGTTCCCGCTCGGACGGCAGTTTCTGCCCCGGTACGAGGCGGCCGTTGATTACCATGGCGACAAACTGCTCAAGTATCTCCTGATAGATCTTCTTCGGTACGACCGGCCTGAAGCCGGAGCTGTTCTGTGCGGTCATGGAGAGAGTGTACCAGAACAGAGCGTCCTCTGGCAATGCTCGCAGGACAGAAGCTGTGAGTTCTCATAACATAGATAACTGGTCATACCAGTTGACATAACCCTTGCCGCCCGTTACACTGGG
Source organism: uncultured Spirochaetales bacterium (assembly GCA_964433385.1). Taxonomy (GTDB): domain Bacteria; phylum Spirochaetota; class Spirochaetia; order JABMQR01; family JABMQR01; genus M55B182. The sequence continues at coordinate 8,037 of CAYSRK010000141.1, read as the reverse complement.
TGTATGAAATGCATAGTGCTCATCAAGCAGGTACCCGTCTCATCCCAGGTGGGAATTGATGAAGAGACCGGCGTTATCCTCCGCCAGGCCGGGGAGGGCAAGATGAATCCCTACGATCTCTACGCCCTCGAGACAGCGCTGCGCATCCGGGAGGAGTACGGCGGTGAGGTGACGGTGCTTTCCATGGGGCCTCCTCAGGCTGAACAGGTTATCAGGGAGGCGTTCATGATGGGAGCCGACCGGGGGTTCCTGCTCAGCGACGCGGCCTTTGCCGGGTCGGATGTGCTCGCGACCTCCTATGCCCTCTCACAGGCGGTCCGCCGTATCGGTTCCTACGACCTGATCATCTGCGGCAAGCAGACCACTGACGGGGATACTGCCCAGGTCGGGGCCGAATGCAGTGAGTTTCTCGATGTTCCCTGCATGACCAATGTGAGGAAGATCATCTCGTGTGACCGCAGTTCCGTTATCGTCGAGAGCGATATGGGGATGACGGTTGAAGAGGTCCGCATCAAGCTTCCCTGTCTGCTCGCAGTCGATAAGGATATCTATCAGCCGCGGCTGCCCTCGTATCTGAAGAAGAAGGCTTCAGCCGGCAGGGAGGTGGAAATCCTGCGGCTCGCTGATCTTGAGGATCAGGACCCGGGACACTACGGGCTTGACGGCTCTCCGACCCATGTGGTCAGGATTTTCCCTCCCAGCACTGAGACGGCGCACCAGAGGTGGGAGGGCGAGGGGCTCGGCCGACGCCTCTGCGCGCTGCTTGAAGAGCACAAGTTTCTCCAGGAGCAGGTATGAGTTATATTGCCGTTCACACAGAACACGCGCCTGATCTGAACGCGCTGCCGCAGCTGTGCCCCTTCGGGGCCATCATGGTTGAGGAGGGTCGGGTCATCATCACCGGCGGGTGCAGGATGTGCCGGCTCTGCATAAAAAACGGACCGCCCGGAGTTTTTGAGCTCGCCGAAGGGGAGCAGAAACCTGCCGCCGACAAAGCTGCCTGGAGCGGCATTGCCGTCTATATTGAGCTGTACGAGAACACGATCCACCCGGTTTCCCTCGAAATGGCGGGCAAGGCGCGGGAGCTAGCCGACAAGGTCGGTCAGAAAGTCTTTGCCCTGCTTATCGGAGATGTGGTTTCCCCAGCCCTGCTCGAGGAGCTCAGCTGCTACGGCATCGATTCGATCTACCTCTATGAATCCCCGCAGCTGAAGCATTTTCGCATCGAGCCGTATACTGCAGTATTCGAGGATTTTATCAGGTGTCTCCATCCTGCGGCTGTGCTCACGGGAGGTACCCCTGTAGGGAGAATGCTCGCCCCGCGGACTGCGGCGCGCCTGCACACGGGACTGACAGCTGACTGCACCATTGTCGATATCCAGGATACTACCGACCTCGACCAGATCAGGCCGGCTTTCGGCGGGAATATCATGGCCCACATCCGCACAGTCCGCCACCGTCCCCAGTTTGCGACGGTCCGCTATAAAATTTTTCCCATGCCGGAGAAACGACCCTTTCCCGCGGGGACGGTGACCCGGATACAGCCTGCTCCCAAGCTCCTGATAAGCAGGATGGAGGTCCTTGCCGTGCACCGCAAGGAGAAGGTGAAGCACCTTGAGGAGGCCGATGTGATCGTGGCCGCCGGGCGCGGTATCGGAAGCAGGGAGAATATGGCGATGATCGAGCGGCTTGCCCAGCTGCTGCAGGCCGAGGTGGCCGGCACGCGGCCGCTTATCGAGGACGGGTGGATAGACCCGCGCAGGCAGATCGGTCTGTCGGGAAGAACGGTCCGTCCGAAGCTTATTATTACCTGCGGCGTTTCCGGTTCGGTCCAGTTTGCCGCCGGGATGAGTTCTGCAGAGATGATAATCGCTGTCAACAGTGACCCCGATGCCCCGATCTTTTCGATTGCCCATGTAGCGGTTGTCGGGGACGTGCACCGGGTTATCCCGGAACTGATTGAAGCCGTTGAGCGCAGGGAGGCAGTGCATGAAGCAGCAGTCCTATAAACCGGTTGACCGGCAGGATATTGAGGAACTGAAGCGGATTATTGCGGATCCGAACCGTATCCATATCGGTGCTGCCGTTCATGAGGACTACTGTCATGATGAGCTGCACACGCTCTCCGGGCGGCCGGAGGTGCTTGTGGAGCCGGTCACTGTCGAGGAGACGGCAGCAGTGGTCCGCTACGCCGCCCGGCACCGTATCCCGGTAACGCCCCGGGGGCAGGGAACCGGGCTTGTCGGGGGGGCTGTCTGTCTCTATGGCGGCATTATGGTATCGCTTGAGAAGATGAACCGGATTCTCGAGCTTGATGAGGAGAACCTGCTGCTGGCTGTGGAGCCGGGGGTGCTGCTGATGGAGATTTCTGCATTTCTTGAGGGGAAGGGGCTGTTCTACCCGCCCGACCCCGGGGAGAAGAGCGCCACGATCGGGGGGAATATCAGCACGAATGCCGGAGGGATGCGAGCAGTCAAGTACGGGGTAACCCGCGACTTCGTCCGTGAGCTTGAGGTAGTGCTTCCTAATGGAGAGGTGGTTCACCTCGGCGGCCGGGTTGCGAAGAACTCGACCGGGTACAGCCTGAAGGACCTGTTGACAGGTTCCGAGGGAACGCTGGGGATCATCACGAAGGCCTGGCTGCGGCTTCTTCCCGAACCGGGGGCGGTAATTTCGCTGCTGATTCCGTTTCCCGACCTCCGAAGCGCCGTGGACGCGGTACCGAAGATCATGCATGCCCGTCAGATCCCTACTGCGGTGGAGTTCATGCAGCGTGAGGTTATCGATGCCGCTGCCGATTATCTTGGGCGGCAGTTTCCCGATACGGCCTCAGATGCCTACCTGCTTGTCTCCTATGACGGTCCTACCCGGGAATCGGTCATCTCGGCCCTTGATGAGACGGCCGAGATTGCCCTTGCCTGCGGGGCTGCGGATGCCTTCTATTCCGATACACCCGAGCGGCAGGAGGCGGTCTGGAAGACCCGCGGCACCTTCCTCGAGGCGATCAAGGCTTCCACGACCGAGATGGATGAGTGTGACGTAGTCGTCCCGCGCAACGAGATCGCCGATTTCATCTCCTTCTGCCGAAGTCTGCAGGAACAGTTCGGCATCAGGATCATGAGCTTCGGCCATGCCGGGGATGGAAATCTGCACGTCTACATCCTGCGCGACGAACTCGGGCAGGAGCAGTGGGAGTCGACGCGCACTGCTGTCTTCAGCGTCATGTACCGCCGCGCAAAGCAGATCGGCGGCAAGGTCTCCGGAGAGCACGGCATAGGGTTCGCGAAGCGGGCGTATATGCGTGAATCGGAGGAGCCGGAAGTTTCACGGCTCTTCACCCTGATCAAGGAAGCATTTGACCCCGAGGGTATCATGAACCCGGGCAAGGTGATCAGCTAGGCAATCCCTTGACTTTTTCAGTCAGTCAATCACCGTCACGGAGTTTCCCGACAGCTCGAGAAAGCGGCGGAAGAGGGTGCCGGTCAGTTCAAGGGTTGCCGTATTACGATTGGGGTGAAAGAGGACTGTTTCAGCCTCGTAGACGCTGCGGTCTATGAAGAATTCGACATCGCAGGCAGTATCGTTGAGCAGACCGAACGGGGTGACCGAACCCGGCTCGAGCCCGAGCTTTTCCATAAGAAGCTCCTCTCCTGCGAAACTTACCCTGCGAACGCCGGCAGCCTCTGCAAAGCTTTGCAGGTCCGCCTGCTTCCCGGCGGGAAGCGAGTAGAGAAAAAACCGTCGTTTCCTTCCGTCCCGCAGGAACAGGTTCTTGCAGTGCATCCCGGGAAGCGTGCCGCAGTGGATACGGGCCTGCTCCGTGGTGTACACCGCAGGATGCTCGTGCAGTATGTAGGCAATCCTATGCTCCCTGAGAAACTCAAGAACCCTCTCCCTCTCCATGACACCCCTCATTCCCTGAAATCCTACCTGAGAGCATCAATTCTGTAAAGGCTGACAGAACCTTGCCTTGATCCCGCTCTTACGGCAGAATGACAGCAGAACCCTGGCGGAGGAAACAGTAATGACAGAAGAAGAGAAAAACAGACGGGAACCTTTTCACTGGAGAACAGCCATCTCCTACAAGACCCGCGATGAAATCATTGTCCGCGGATACGACATCAATGAACTGACCGGAGAAATTGATTTCGCAGCAATGGCTTACCTTACCTGGACCGGCAGCCTCCCCTCAGAACCGTTCAGGAAGATGCTCAACGCCGTCCTGGTCTCCCTGGCTGAACACGCCTTCTCCCCCTCATCGGCAGCCTGCCGGTTTGTCCGCTCCGGAGGAACGGAACTGAACACCGCGGTTGCCGGAGGAATCCTGACCATCGGATCGCGGCATGCCTCAGCCGATGTCCCTGCCGCCATGTTTCAGGAGGCGGTCGCCCGGGCAAAGGAAGAGGGCATCACCCTCGAGGAGAAAGCCCGTCAGATCGTCAGCGCTTACCGGCAGGAGAAGAAGATACTCAACGGTTACCACCATCCCCAGCACATCAGGGACCCCCGGGCACCGCGGCTGCTTGCCCTCGCTGCAGCGCACGGCGTTGACGGAGAGCATGTGCAGTTCGCTAAAGCCGTGGAAGCGGCGACCGAGGAAGTCTACGGAAGAACCTTCTACCTCAATGCCCCCGGCGCGGCAGCTGCAGTCTGCTCCGATATGAATATGAACCCCGAGCAGATAAAAGGCCTCATGATCCTCTCCAGAACCGTCTCCCTCATAGCCCACAGCATCGAGGAGGCCGAACGGGAAAAAGGATGGCGCGCCTCAGGCGGCTCAGAAATCATCCAGCCGCTTGATTTGTCGCTGCAGGGACCAGAATACTACGACGGACCAGGGAAACGGACTCTGAACACGAAGAATGAAGAGGAGGGCTGCTGACAGGAGGAGGCAGCATGGAAGGTCAATTCGCGATCAGACGCTGAACCGTATATTCAGGATATCGCCGTCGCTTACGATGTAGGTTTTGCCTTCAAGCCGGAACTTTCCCGCCTGCTTGACCAGCTTCTCGCTTCCGCAGGAGAGCAGATCATCACAGCTGAACACCTCGGCCCGGATAAAACCGCGGGCGAGGTCGGAGTGAATCGCTCCAGCCGCCTCAACCGCATTCTCTCCGGCATGGATGGACCAGGCCCGAACTTCATCCTTGCCGACGGTGAAGAAACTGATATAGCCCAAGGTCCGGTAGGCGAACTGCGCCAGCCGTGCCGTAGCCGACGTTTCGATATGCATATCGGCCATGAACTCCCGCTTCTCCTCCTCATCGTCGAGCATGCTCAGTTCCATCTCGAACCGGCCGGCACACTCAAGCACCGGGCAGACCTGCTCCAGGGCTGCGATAACCGCACTGCTTTCGCCGTACTGCTCATCACCCGAATTGAGAACGGCAAACACCTGCTTGGCCGTCAGGAACTGGTAGGAACTCAGCAGCTTCTTCTGCTCTTCGGTGAAGGACCTCTCTCTCAGCGGATGACCGTCGCTCAGCAGTTCGAGCAGTTCGCTGAACAGCTGCTGCTCGGCAGCAAGCACGGGAGTCTTCTTTCCCCGCTTGAAATCGGATTCGATCCGCTCAAGCCTCCGCTCCACGGTGATCTGGTCAGAGAGCAGCAGTTCGGTCATCACATGATCTAACTCAGCGGGGGGATCCGGTTCCCCGTAGACTGAGGAGAGCGCCTCATCGGGGAAGTTCCTCAGCACTACGGCAAGCACGTCGCTGGTCTTAATCAGCTGCAGCGCCTCACCCGAGAAGAGCCCGTGTTCACCGTCGGCCCGGGCCGGGGCGGCGAAATCGACAAACTCCACCGTTGCACGGATGGTCTTTTTCGGTTCGTACATGCGCGAGAGCGCATCCACCCGTTCATCCGGAACGTCAACGATACCCCGGTTCGGCTCAACCCTGCTCGAAGCGTATTCCGATACCTGAGCGTTAAGACCGGTGAGGGCGTTGAATATCGTTGTCTTACCTGATTTCTGCAGGCCGATGAGGGCAATGTTCATGAGCCCATCATGGCAGATGAGGAGGAAATGGGCAAGAGGCCTGCAGCGGGGCGAAGCAGCCTAATCAGCGGCCTGAGCCGCTAGGCTTTCGTTTTCTTCTTCTCCCGCTTCTCCTGTTTCTTCTCCTTGGGAGACTTTGCAGGTTTCTTTTTCTCGTTCTTCTGTACATCATGTGATTTCGCCATACCGGTACCCTCCGGTGAGTACTGTAGCAATTTTTCGCCTCGTTGAGAAGCCGCAGAACCGGCAGCAGGCCCTGTAACTCTTGACGATTACAGAAGTTTATAGCACGTTCTCACAGCAACGATTACGGATGACCAAGGTGCGCGCGGGAGAGTGCTGCGCCGTACTTACTGCACTGCTGTTCGAAGGAGAGAGACACTGTACACCTCATACAACGTCAGTTTTTTCAGCAGCTGGGAGCTGAGCTCTTTCCGAAGGCTGTTTGCGGCCGCCTTCGCATCACTGCTGCTCTATACAGCCGCATACGTGCTGCCGCCTCTCTTCCACCGTTCATCACTGCTCGGTTGCGTTGCCTGCGCCCTCCTCCTCCTGCTGAACGCCGTCCATGTACACTATATGATGATCAGGTCCGAGCACGTCGGCATTCCCCGGCTGATGCCTGAGCGCGGCGAATTTACCCGCCTGGTCAGCGAAATCCTCGACCATGAAGAGTTTCTCAAACTCAAGAAAGTATTTCACCACACCGCCGACCTCTACGACCACGTCATGCGGGTCGCCTTCATCTCCTACAGCATAGCCAAGGTGCTCAGCCTGGATTACAAAGCCTCCGCCCGGGGAGGACTCCTGCACGACTTCTTCCTCTACGACTGGAGAGAGCGCAGAGCTTCAGACGCTTCACGGGGTGACCATGGAAGGGAGCATCCCCGCATTGCCCTGGAGAATGCCCGCACGTACTTTACCGTCAGCGAACGCGAAGCCGACATCATACTCAAGCACATGTTTCCCAAGACCTGGACCGTACCCCGCTACCTCGAAAGTGCGGTCGTCTCCCTGAGCGACAAAATAGCGACCGTGTATGAGTACGGCCGCCATGCCCTCTGCCGTATCGTCTGCAGAGCGGAAAGAAACAGCAGAGCTTAGATCCGGCAGTATATCCGTCCACAGCTCACCCGCGAAGAAGGATACGAACCATGCATCTTCTGCGGCAGCAGACCGGCAGTCAGCATATAGCCCTTCTCTACCTGACCAGCTTCCTGGTGCAGCTCGGCACCGCCATGACCGTCTCATACGTCCCCATCTACGCCCGCGAACTCGGAGCCGCCCTCGTGCTCGTCGGTGTTATTGAAACAGCCCGGAGCCTCGGAGCAGTCATCGTCAACATTCCCGGAGGGCTGCTGGTCCGCAAGGGGATGGAGCTGAAGATCTTTCTCTCCTGTTTCATCATTATGACCCTGGCGGCCTGCATCAGGGCACTTTCCCCGTCACTGACCGCGCTGCTGCTCTGCGGCATGCTCCTCGGCAGCGGTCAGTCCCTCTGGATACTCGCCCGTCTGACCTACCTGCGGGAGGCGGTGAGCCCCCGGATGCGGGGGAGGGTGATGGCGGGATTCGGAGGACTTGTCAGGCTCTCACGGGTCGCAGGACCGCTGATCGGCAGTGCAATCATCGTCAGCCGGGGTTACAGCACGCTCTTTCTAGCCGAAGGAATCCTCCTCGCAGCCGCTCTCATCCTGCTTGCGCTGAAGTTCAGGGTACCCCAAACAGAAGAGCAGCGTTCGAGCCGCCTGTCGGATCGCAACTCCTTCAGACATGTCTGGAACCACTACTGGAAAAACCGGGGCAACATCCACGCCGCCATGATCGGCATATTCACCCTCACCGTACTCCGCGCCTCCAGGATGCTGCTCATCCCGCTCTGGTCGCTCTCAGTCGGCCTCACCGTCAAACAGCTCGGCCTCATCACCAGCATCACGGCGTTAGTATTGTGAGAAACCCACAGGCTATGCAAATCCAAAAGTTTTGATTTGCATAGTTATCCAAACCAAAATAAAATCCAAACTTTAGAATAAGACCCT